>NZ_RCOE01000056.1:0-20556 GCF_004321495.1 Pseudomonas sp. Sample_10 | reverse complement strand
CCGGGCAAGTTCAACGTGCAGATCGGCCTGGATTCCCAGGATGTGACGCAGCAGAGTTTTGAGTTGCTGTAACCCCGTGTGGACTGATCGTTCCCACGCTCTGCGTGGGAATGCAGCCCGTGACGCTCCGCGTCACTGGACGCGGAGCGTCCCTGGAGGCGTTCCCACGCAGAGCGTGGGAACGATCTGGAGGATGTTCTTCAGATTGGGGTCAGCCCCTTCGATCCAACAGATTCACCACCAACCGATCCACCCATCCCCAGGCCCGTTGCTTGATTCGCTTCCAGAGAGGACGGCGCTGCCATTCTTCCAGGCTGACTTGCTGGCTCAGGGCAAAATCCTTTTCGAAACTCGCCGCCACGTCCCGGGTCAGTCCAGGGTCGAGCGCTTCGAGGTTGGCTTCCAGGTTGAAGCGCAAATTCCAGTGATCGAAGTTGCATGAACCGATGCTCACCCAATCGTCGATCAACACCATTTTCAGGTGCAGGAAGCACGGCTGGTACTCGAAAATCTTCACCCCGGCCTTGAGCAACCGCGGGTAGTAGCGATGCCCGGCATAGCGCACGGAAGGGTGATCGGTACGTGGCCCGGTCAGCAGCAGGCGTACGTCGACGCCACGGCCGGCGGCACGACGCAATGAGCGGCGGACCTTCCAGGTCGGCAGAAAGTACGGAGTGGCCAGCCAGATACGCTTCTGGCCGCTGTTCAGTGCGCGCGTCAAGGATTGCAGAATGTCGCGGTGCTGACGGGCGTCGGCGTAGGCGACGCGGCCCATGCCCTCCCCTGTGGCGGGCACTCGGGGCAGACGCGGCAAGCCGAAATGCGCCGCGGGTTTCCAGGCGCGGCGATGACGGTTGGCGATCCATTGGCGATCGAACAGCAGTTGCCAGTCGAGCACCAGCGGGCCGGTGATTTCCACCATCACTTCGTGCCATTCACTGACGTCCTCGCCCGGCGTCCAGAACTCATCGGTGACACCCGTGCCGCCGACCACAGCCAGGCTTTGATCCACCAGCAGCAACTTGCGGTGATCACGGTAGAAGTTACCGACCCAACGCCGCCAGTTCAGACGATTGTAGAAGCGCAATTCCACGCCGGCCGTCGTCAGGCGCTGACGCAAGGTCAGGGTGAACGCGAGGCTGCCGTAATCATCGAACAGGCATCGCACCCGCACACCGCGCTCGGCAGCCTGGACCAACGCTTGCACCATGGCCTCGGCACAGGCGCCCGCCTCCACCAGATACAACTCCAACTCGACCTGTTCCTCGGCACGGGCTATCGCCACCAGCATGCGCGGGAAAAACTGCGGGCCGTCGATCAGCAGTTCGAAGCGGTTGCCTTCACGCCACGGAAAAATTGCCCCGGCCATGTCAGCGCGCCGTGAAAATCAGCACCGCACCCACCGGCACCGACAGACTGATGGCCGATAAACCGGCGACCTTGCGCAGTGCTTCCAGCCCCGGCGCCAGATCAAAGTCTTCGGCGTTGATCACCAACGGCTCCAGCGTCACCACCTGGAAGCGCCGGTCATCCAGGCGCGTCGCCAGCAATTCGGCGTTGTAGGTGTGCTGTTTGCCATGCAGGTCGACCGTCAGCGGCAGACGCAATTCCAGTTGCGCGCCGGGGGCGAGGTCGTTGATCGGACGCAGGTCGATTTGTGTGGAGATCAATGCTTCGGGAAATTTATCGATCTCGAACAGATTGTTGCGCATGCGCTCATCACGCAGCGGAATGCCGCTGTTGATCGAATCCAGTTCCACTTCAACCTGCGCCAGCCCTTTGGGATCGACTTTGCCATGCAGCACCAAAAAGCGCTGCACTTCGGAAACATTGGCGTTTTTGGTGCTGACGAATGACAGCCGCGAGGACTCGCCGTCCAGATACCAGTTGGCCTGGGCTGACAGCGAAGCGCCGGCCAACAGCACTGAAGCGAGGGTTTGGGTGACTGACCGCTTGGACATAAAGACTCGTGGGGGCAAGTAAACCTGTGCTGAACCTTAACCGGCCTGACACAGGTTGCAAGAAATGTGTTGCCTTGAGTCTCTAAACAGCCACAAGTTCCAATCAGGCCATCGCCTGCTGCACATCGCCAATGGTCGTGGCCAGGCTGTTGAGGTGCAGGCTCAGCACCCGTTCCACCGGCGCCTGATCCATCGGCCAGTGCAACGCCATGCTGCCGACCAGCCGGCCGTCGGTACGGATCGGTAAAGCCACCGCTCGAATCAGGAACGGCAGGCGCACCGGGTATTCCCAGTAACCTTCGGTGCGCTGGCCGAACCCCTGGTGCAACGCCGTTTGCGAAGCGTTGAACAGCGTCTCGTCATTCAACCGCTCACGCTCGGCCAGACGTTCTACTTCATGGCTGTCCAGCTCTCCCAGGCAGGCCCGGCCCATGGCCGAATGAAACAGGCTGGCGTGCTGGCCGACGATCTGGCAGTTGTTCGGATAACGCTTGCGTAGCACCGTCGGAATGGCGCTTTCCATGACCTCGATCCGCTCGCCGTCGAAACACGACAAGTCCGCCACCAGCCCGGTACGTTCGCTCAATTCCAGCAACAGCGGCGCGGCGTTTTCCACCAGCCGCCGCTTGAAACGCTGCTGGCTGTCGCCATACAGACGCTTGGCGCACAAGCGGTAACGCCGGTCGCTCAAGCCGCGGTAGATCCAGCCCTGCTCCTGCAGGGTCAGCAACATCCGTGACACTGTGGACTTGGGCAGGCTCGTCAGGTAATGCAATTCCTCCAACCCCAACGCCTGATGCTCACCCAGCAATTCGACGATCGCCAGAGCGCGCTCGACGGAACGTACATTGCCGGTTTCTGCCTTGCTCTCCATAGGTTCGAACTCCCTAAGCCCGTATCGCTGCTCTTTTACAAAGCACAGCAAGATGCGGGCCTGTCCGCCAGGCTCAAGAGTTTTGCAGACAACCGGGCGGTCGGCGCTTGACCCATTGGGTGAGTTGCTCGTGTGCATACGCCAGTTGCAGCACCGCCAAGTCAGCCTGGGCCGGGCCAATGATTTGCAGCCCCATCGGCAATCCTGCGGGGTTGAAACCCACCGGCACGTTCATGCTCGGCAATCCGGCCAACGTCGGCCCGATGACCACCTCCATCCAGCGGTGGTAAGTGTCCATGCTCTGCCCGCCGACGACGCGCGGCCACGGTGTTTGTGCATCAAAAGGAAACACTTGAGCAGTGGGCAGCAACAGAAAATCGTAACGTTCGAACAATTCGTTCAAGGCGCGATACCAGTCGCTGCGACTGACCGAGGCATGGTAGACATCCGCTGCCGTCAGACGCAGCCCGCCTTCGACTTCCCATTGCGCTTCGGGTTTGAGTTGCTCGCGTTTGCGTGGGTCGGCGTACAACGCACCGAGGCTGCCTTGCACCAGCCAATGGCGATGGGTCAACCAGGCTTGCCACAGGCGTTCCATGGCGTAGTCCGGCTGACAGGCTTCAACCTTGCAGCCCAGTGCCGCAAAGTCGTGCAATGCCGACTCGCACAGGCTCATCACGCCTGGGTCCATCGGCAGGTAACCGTTATAGTCGCCCAGCCATCCGACGCGAACATCGTTGAAATCCTGCGCCAGGGACTGATGGAAAACCTGCGGGTCCTGAGTCAGCGACAATGGCGCGCGCGAGTCGTAGCCGGCCTGCGTGCCGAGCAATCGAGCGACATCGGTAACGGTGCGGCCCATCGGCCCTTCGGTGGCCAATTGCTGGACGAACAGCTCCGGCCCCGGACCGTACGGCACGCGCCCCTGGGACGGACGAAAACCGAAGACGTTGTTGAACGCCGCCGGATTGCGCAGCGAGCCCATCATGTCGCTGCCATCGGCCACCGGCAGCATGCGCAACGCCAGCGCCACCGCCGCCCCGCCGCTGCTGCCACCGGCGACCCGTGTCGGGTCGTAGGCGTTGGTGGTGGTGCCGAATACGCTGTTGTAGGTTTGCGAGCCGAGGCCGAACTCCGGAACGTTGCTCTTGCCGATGATGATTGCGCCACTGTCGCGTACCCGCGCAACGCTGATGGCGTCGTGTTGCGGGACCTGTTCGGCGAACAGGCGCGAGCCCATGGTGGTGCGCAACCCGGCGGTGGCAGCCAGGTCTTTGACCGCTTGCGGCATGCCGTGCATCCAGCCACGGGACTGGCCTTGATCCAGCTGCCGGTCGCAGGCGTCGGCTTCGCTCAGCAGTTCATCGTCCGCTCGCAGCGACACCAGCGCATTGACCTGCGGATTGAAGCGTTCGATCTGCGCCAGATACGCTTGCATCACTTCACGGCAAGACACCAGCCGCCCGTGGATGGCCCGGGACAGCGTAGCGGCGTCCATTTCTACAATCGGATTGATGCTCAAGGTTTCACCTCAAGGTTGAGTTCGACAGATCGCTTTGCCCGTGGTGCTTCCTGCATGCAGTAAGTGCCCAATAGCGTCAGCAGGCAAGCGAACAACACATAGAACGATGGCGCCACCGGCGTCGCCAGGACTTTGCTCAGCCAGGTGACGATCAGCGGCGCGAAACCGCCGAAGACCATGACCGCAACGTTGTAGGCCACCGATACCCCGGTAGAGCGCACTTCAATCGGAAACTGTTCGGCCAGTGCGGTCGGCGCCGGGCCGAAAAAGCCGCCGATAGAACTGCACAGCAACAGTTGCATCACCAGCAAGCGCTCGATGGAGGGGGCTGCCGCCACCCACACGTACAACGGATAGACCATCAGGAAAAACGCCAGGGTGAAGGCCATCAAAACCGGGCGTCGGCCGAGGCGATCCGACAATGCGCCGGACAATGGAATGACCACGGTCATCAGCGCCACGGCCAGCATTTGCACCAACAGCACCTGGTCCAGCGGCAGGCCGAGATTCTTGTGAGCGAAGGTCGGCATGTTCACCAGGACCACGTAGAACGACACGGTCGCACCACACGCCAGGCCCATCGATACAAGAATGGCGCGGCGGTGTTCGCGGATCACTTGCAGCAAGCTTGGACTGGCGCCCTTGGCCTGTTTGCGCGCCTCAAGAAACTCCTCCGGTTCTTCCATGTGCTTGCGAATCCACAGCCCGACCGGGCCGATCAGCAAGCCGATGATGAACGGAATGCGCCAGCCCCAAAGGTCCAATGCCTCGGGGGTCAGCAAATGGGTGAACAACGCCACCATGCCGGCCCCGGAAAACACCGCCAGGCATTGCCCGACCAATTGCCACGAGCCATACAAACCCTTGCGGTGCGCCGGTGCGCTCTCCACCAGGAACGCCGTGGCACTGGCGTACTCGCCACCCGTGGCGAAGCCTTGCAGCATCCGTGCGACCACGATCAACAGCGGCGCCCCCATGCCGATGGCGGCGTAGTTGGGTGCAAAGGCGATCAGCGCGATGGACACGGTCATCAGGCGGATGATCATCTGCATCGCCGCCTTGCGTCCTTTGCGGTCCGAATACATGCCCAGCAGAATGCCACCCACCGGGCGCATGAAAAAGCCGACGCCGAAGGTCGCCAGCGCCATCAGCAGCGAGGCGTACTCATCCTCGGACGGGAAAAATTGCCGGGCGATGATACTCGCCAGAAAGCCGTAAACAATGAAGTCATACCATTCCAGTGCGTTGCCGATAACGGCGGCGACCACCTGCCGGGTGCGCGAAACGCCTGTGCTCGAAGTGTGCATGGGCAACTCTCCAAAAACCTGATGGGTAACGGCGGGCACGACGGCGCGCGCCCGGTCCAGCGGCAGTAGAAAGTGAGAAAGTCAGGCCGGCTTGAGCCAGCTCTCGGTCAGCGCGCCCCAATACGCCGCGCCGGTCAGCAGGATGTCGTCGTTAAAGTCATACGCGGGGTTGTGCACCATCGGCCGCGATACGCCATTGCCGATAAACAGGTAGGCGCCGGGGCAACGCTGGAGCATCCAGGCGAAGTCTTCGCTGCCCATGAGTTTTGGCGTGTTGCCGTCCACCGCATCGGCGCCGAGCAACTCGACAGCGACCTGACGGGCGAATTCGGTTTCGTTGGCGTGGTTGACCAGCACCGGATAGGCCGGACGATGCTCGATGCGTGAACTGCAACCAAAACTCCTGGCCTGGGATTCGATGATCGCGCGCACCCGTTCGAGGGTCTGTTCACGCACTTGTGCATTGAGTGCGCGCAGGCTCAGGCGCAGGATCGCCTGCTGCGGTATCACGTTGGCGGCCTCCCCGGCCTGCAACGCACCGACCGTGACCACTGCCGCTTGCTGCGCATCGATGTTGCGCGCCACCACCGTCTGCAAAGCCATGACCACGCTGGCTGCCGCCACCAATGGGTCGACCGCCAGATGCGGCATCGAACCATGTCCGCCGACGCCTTCGATGGTTACGGTGAGCAAGTCCTGCGACGCCATCATCGGCCCTTCACGAAAGCCCAAATGTCCGGCAGGCAGACCCGGCATGTTGTGCATGCCGAACAGCGCATCGCAGGGGAAACGTTCGAGCAAACCATCGGCGAGCATCGCTTCGGCACCCCCCTGGCCTTCTTCGGCCGGCTGGAAAATCAGGGTCAGGGTGCCGTCAAACCGCCGGGTAGCCGCCAGATAACGCGCGGCGCCCAACAACATGGTGGTGTGGCCGTCATGCCCGCAAGCGTGCATGCAGCCCTGATGCTGACTGCTGTAGGTGGCGCCGGTGTTCTCGATGATCGGCAGTGCATCCATGTCGGCGCGCAATCCGAGTTTGCGCGGGCTGTTGCCGTTGCGCAGGACACCGACCACGCCGGTCTTGCCGATCCCGGTGTGAACCTCGTAGCCCCAGTCAACCAAGGATTTGGCCACCAGCGCCGAGGTGCGGTTTTCCTCGAAACCGAGTTCGGGGTGGGCATGGATGTCCTGGCGGGTGGCGTGCAGGTCGCTGGCCACGTCGCTGAGCCAGGCAAGGATGTGCTGATGTCGAGTCATGACGATTTCCTCAGGCCGAGTGAATTCCCGTTCTTGTTGTTCGCTGTTCTTTTGTGGAGCGCGAGACGCATCAAAGGCAGGGGCTCACCGCCAGATAACCGCGAGTCGCGCACGAGGACAATCGAATGTGGTTCCACAGAGTGGAACCTGAGGGGAAAAAGCTTTGATGACCAATGCAAAACCTTGTGGCGAGGGAGCTTGCTCCCGCTGCGCTGCGAAGAGCGGCGCTAGCACCTCAACCGTGTTGTATCTGACATACCGAGGTTGCTGAGTTTACGACTGCTGCGCAGCCGAGCGGGAGCAAGCTCCCTCGCCACAAAAAGCATCGCCACATTCAGGGCGATAAGCGGCAACCCTGGCGTTCGCCGATCCACGCGGCGCTGTTGCTGCGGCCCATGCCGCTGACGGTGACGCGCTTGTCGAGGGTGTCATCGGTAAACCCGCTGGTGGGCAGCCACTGCTTCACATAACCACGGCAATAACCGGCGTCGTTGTTCATCACGTATCGGCACGAGCAATATTCCTTCGCGGTGTAGGCGCTGATGATGTCGGGGAATGCCCACAGAGCCACACGCTCGTGCCAGATCCAGCCCAGCAAGGCGAGCAGCAGGACCAGAAGCAACGAACTGATCGGCCGGCGCCGGATGAAACCGCTCATGGTTGCACCTTCCCGGCAACGGCCTTCAGTGCGAGCTTGAGCAATTCGTTGTGACGATAGCTGCCGTCGCGGTCATCGCCGTAACGCACGATCACCAGTTTTTCGCTCGGAATCACGTACATCGCCTGGCCCCAATGGCCCAGCGCCGCGAACGTATCGACGGGCGCATCGGGCCAGGGTTGTGCCGCTCCGTCTGCTGCACGATTGAGCCACCAATGGCCACCGGGAACGGTTTCGTCCTGATGCGCGTGATAATTGGCGAACGGCTCGCGGTTGAAGGCGACCCAATCCCTGGGCAGCAATTGTCTGTCGCCCCAACGACCGTCGCGGGCCATCAGCAAGCCGACTCGCGCCAGATCCCGCGCGGTCAGGTAGGCGTAAGAAGACGCGACGAACGTGCCGCTGGCGTCGGTTTCCCAAATGGCGTGGCGAATACCCAGTGGCTCGAACAAGGCTGTCCATGGAAAGTCCGCATAGCGATTAGCACCGACGATGCTTTTCAGCGCGGTGGACAACAGATTGCTGTCGCCGCTGGAATAGCGAAACGTCTGGCCTGGCGCCGCGTACCGGCCATGATCGGCAGTGAACGCGGCCATGTCCGCGTGACCTCGGGTGTAGAGCATCGCCACCACCGAAGATTTCAACGGTGCGTATTCGTAGTCTTCCTGCCAGTCAATGCCTGAGGCCCAGTGCAACAGGTCGGCCATGCTCGTGTCCGGGTGTTTTTTCAGGGGCGGATAAAACCTCTGCACCGGGTCCTGGAGCTTGAACAGGCCTTCGCCGTACGCCACGCCCAGTACCGTGGCCATCAGGCTTTTGCTGATGGACCAGGTCAGGTGCGGCGTCTCGGCGGTGGTCGGCCCGGCGTAGCGTTCGTAGATCAACTGGCCATCGCGGATTACCAGCAAGGCATCGGTGCGGATGCCTTTTCGGGTGCTGTCGTCGCGGGGTGGGAAAGCATAGTTTTCCAGCGCCTGAAGTGCAGGGCCAGTCGTGGCCGGACCGCTGGGCCATTGCTCGTCGGGCCAGTTTTCGGCTTGAGCCGATAGGCCGAGCAACAACAGAAAAATCAGGGACAAGCCTTTGAACATGGCCGGGGCTCTTGGGAACGAACCCGCTGAGCCTAGTCGAGGTTGATGACAGTTCCGGGATTTGTGTTGCCTGGAAGATTGCCATCGCGGGCAAGCCCGCTCCCACAGGAACCGCTGGCGAATACAAGACTTGTGGGAGCGGGCTTGCCCGCGATGAGGCCCGTCAGATCGCCGCCAATGCCTTGGCCAGCCGCTTACCCCTGGCCCCCGCCGCCAGATCCATCACCGCTTGATCCCTCTGCCACATCGCCGCCCATTCCGCTGGCCCATCGGCCAGTGCTTCATTTACCTCAACCTTGAGCGCCTCGAACTGCGCAAACAACCCGCCGAGCAACACGTGCCCGGCCGCATGACTCGGCGCCTGACGGCTGGTTTCCGCACACCCGGCCAGCAACGCCAACAATCGTAATTGCAAGCTCTGCGGCCAGTCACAGTCCTGCCCGACGCCATACAGCCACGCCGTCATGGCGCTCAACACATAGACATCTTCCAGGGTGCGGAACGGTTTGACGTAAGCGTCCCAGCCATCCCCGGCGAGCAATTCGCACAGCGCGTTTTCCAAGAATAAACGGCCGTGGCTGATCTCCGGCATCAACGGGAGCGGCGGCAGCTTTTCCACACGCACGCCCGGCTCATCCGGATAAACCACCGCCAGACTCAGACGCGGCTCGTCGCCAGGTGGCTCGCTGCGGGCGGCGATCAGCAGCCAGTCGGCGGCATCGCCGGCGGTGACGAAGTCCTTGCGCCCGCTCAGGCGCAAACCGCTCAGGCGGGTTTGCATGTCCGCCGGGCGCAGGCTGCGCTGTTCGGTGGCGCACAAGGCTCCGAGGCTCAACGGCGCGCTAGGCCAAAGCATGCGCAGTGCCGCTTGATAGCCCACCAGAAATGCCAGTCCCGGTGTTGCCATCAAACGTCCGCCCGCCACCGCCAACTCGAATGGGGAAACGGCGCCCAGGTGATCTAACAAGGTCGTGAACCCTTCTCCCAGGTCGGGGTTGGCGGGCAAGCGATCACGGCGTTTCAACAGGGTTTGCCAGGGCATAAGAGGCTCCTTGTGGGCTGTCATATAAGCATCACCAAAGCTTCATGGCGATGACACCGGGGCTACATAGCCTGACTTTGCACAACAAGGCTGGATAAAGAAAGTCGATCCGCTGTAACCCAAAGACGGGTGAGCAGCCCGCACGGAGATTCGCCATGACTCAGATCGCCCGCATCAGCGATACCGGCAACGAACGCCGCCTGCAAGCCGAACGTCTGATAGGCGCCGAGGCTTTGCAGGAAGCTCAGGCCTTGCGTTTCAACGTGTTCAGCGGCGAGTTCAACGCCAAGCTCAAAGGCGCGGAACTGGGTCTGGACATGGATGACTATGATGTTCACTGCGCCCATATCGGCGTGCGTGACCTGAACACCGGGCGACTGGTGGCGACCACCCGCTTGCTCGACCACACCGCCGCCAGCAGCCTGGGCAAGTTCTATAGCGAAGAAGAATTCAGCCTGCATGGCCTGGTCCATCTGCAAGGCCCGATCCTGGAAATCGGCCGTACCTGCGTCGACCCGGCCTACCGCAACGGCGGCACCATCGCCGTGCTCTGGGGCGAACTGGCTGAAGTACTGAATCAGGGCGGTTACAGCTACCTGATGGGTTGCGCCAGCATCCCGATGCAGGATGGCGGTATCCAGGCCCACGCGATCATGCAGCGTCTGCGTGAACGTTACCTGTGCACCGAACACCTGCGCGCCGAACCGAAAAAACCGCTGCCGACCCTGGATATTCCCTCCAACGTAATCGCTGAGATGCCACCGCTGCTCAAGGCCTACATGCGCCTGGGCGCGAAGATCTGCGGCGAGCCGTGCTGGGACGAAGACTTCCAGGTTGCCGACGTGTTCATCCTGCTCAAGCGCGACGAACTCTGCCCGCGCTACGCCAAACACTTCAAGGCGGCGGTGTAATGAGCCGGCTGCGGGTGTACGCGCGAATCGCGCGAGTGTTGCTGGTGGTGGCGCTGGGGCTGAGCATGGCCAGTGTGTTCGGCGTGTTCGAACGCTTGGGCCTGGCCCATTCGATGGAGCGCCGTCAGCGCTGGTCGCGATTTTTCATGGCACGCCTGAGCAACGCCCTGCCCTTCGACGTGACGGTCCACGGTCAATTGCCGAAAGCGCCGATGCTGTGGGTCAGCAATCATGTGTCCTGGACTGACATCCCGTTGCTGGGCATGCTCACGCCGCTGTCGTTCCTGTCCAAGGCCGAAGTGCGTACCTGGCCTGTGGCCGGTTGGTTGGCGGCAAAGGCCGGCAGCCTGTTCATCCGCCGTGGTTCGGGTGACAGCCAGTTGATCCGCAAACAGATGACCCGTCATCTGCAGCATGCGCATCCGTTGCTGATGTTCCCGGAAGGCACCACCACCGATGGCCGCTCCCTGCGCACGTTCCACGGGCGGCTGCTGTCCGCCGCCATCGATTCGGACGTGGCATTGCAACCGGTGGCGATTCGTTATGTGCGTGACGGTGAACTCGATACGCTCGCGCCCTTCATTGGCGATGATGACTTGCTCTCGCACTTGATGCGCTTGTTTGCCAATGACCGCGGCGCTGTCGAGATCCACTTGCTCAAGCCAATCGCCTGCGAAGGTCGCGAGCGTGCGGCACTGGCGTTCGAGGCGCAGCAAGCGGTGCAGAAGGCGTTGTTTGGTGAAATTATCGAACCGCAACGAGCACCGAGCCGCCCCGCTATCGCAGCTTAAACACATGCCCCTGTAGGAGCGAGCCTGCTCGCGATGGCGGACTAACATTTGACGATGATGTTGAATGACACACCGCTATCGCGAGCAGGCTCGCTCCTACAATGGATCTATGCTGCTGGATGGTTCTGCGCAAAATCCTGCAACTGCGGATAGAACAACCGGAAATCTTCGCTCAACGGCTCGTACAACATCCGTAATTCCTGCATCGCGGCCGCCAGCTCTTCAGGCCGGGTCAAGCGCCGGGAAATCCCCCGCAGCACCTGTTCCAGCACTTCGAACTCCCGATACGAACCCAGCCAGTCATTGGCCACCATGTGCGGGGCAATCTTCGCCAGGCGCTCCGGCAGTTGTCGTTCACGGGACAGCACGCGATACACATCCGAAGTGAACAGCTCCAGTGGCCGGTCGGCATACAGCTTCCAGTCCCGCGCCAGGCAATGATCGAAAAATACGTCGAGCACGATCCCGGCATAGCGGCGGCGCGTCAGGGAAAAGCGCGACAACGCGGCATCCACTAACGGATGACGATCAGTAAATACGTCGATGCTGCGATGCAGCTGGATAGCGGCCTCGATCTCGGGTTCGAACTGCCCTTGCAGCCTGCCTTTGACAAAATCGCCATACAGACTGCCGAGCAATTGACCGGGACGCTGGCCACCGAGGTGAAGATGTGCGAGATAGTTCATGGGCGCAGCTTAGCACCGCGCTCCGGTATCTACACCCAGCATATCGTTATAACCCGATATACCGATTTATTCGGTCGTCAGATCGAAATCATATTGGTATATCGCGAAATACCGATTTAAAGTTCGCTTCATCGCGATATAGCGTTTTACTGATCACGAGCCCCCAACCATGAACCTTGACCTCGACGAAATAATAAAAGCCCTGGCGCACCCGGTCCGCAGAGACATCCTGCACTGGCTCAAGGACCCGACCGTCGAATTTCCAGACCAGTCCCACAGCAACGAGCACGGCGTTTGCGCCGGGCAGATCGATCAACGTTGCGGCCTGTCGCAGTCCACGGTCTCCGCGCACCTGGCGACTCTGCAACGCGCCGGCCTGATCAGCAGCCGCAAAGTCGGCCAATGGCACTTTTTCAAACGCAACGAGGAAACCATTCAGGAGTTCCTCAAAATCTTCAGCAAAGAGCTCTGACGCCAAGTCAGAAAAAAGGATTCAGACGATGCCCCTTTCGCTACTCATCCTGGCCTTGAGCGCCTTCGCCATCGGCACCACCGAGTTCGTCATCATGGGCTTGCTGCCTGATGTGGCGGCCGACCTCGGTGTGTCGATCCCCGGCGCCGGCTGGCTGGTGACCGGTTATGCCCTGGGCGTGGCCATCGGTGCGCCATTCATGGCCCTGGCCACCGCCAAACTGCCGCGCAAGGCTGCATTGGTGGCGTTGATGGGCATTTTCATCATCGGCAACCTGCTCTGCGCAGTGGCCAGTGACTACAACGTGCTGATGTTTGCCCGCGTGGTCACGGCGCTGTGTCACGGTGCGTTCTTCGGCATCGGTTCGGTGGTAGCTGCTGGCCTGGTGCCTGCGAACAAACGCGCATCAGCCGTGGCCCTGATGTTCACCGGCCTGACCCTGGCCAACGTGCTCGGCGTACCCCTGGGCACCGCTCTGGGCCAGGAATCCGGCTGGCGTTCGACCTTCTGGGCCGTGACCGTGATTGGTGTGATCGCGCTGATCGGCCTGATCCGTTTCCTGCCGGCCAAGCGTGATGAAGAAAAACTCGACATGCGCGCCGAACTGCGAGCCCTCAAAGGCGCCGGCATCTGGTTGTCCCTGAGCATGACCGCGCTGTTCGCCGCGTCGGTGTTCACCCTGTTCACCTACGTCGCGCCGCTGTTGGGCGAAGTCACTGGCGTTTCGCCCCGGGGCGTGACCTGGAGCCTGATGCTCATCGGCCTGGGCCTGACCCTCGGCAACATCATCGGCGGCAAGATGGCCGACAAAGGCCTGGCCGCCACGCTGATCGGCGTTTTCATCGCCATGGCCGTGGTGTCGACCGTGCTGACCTGGACCAGCGTCGCCGTGATCCCGACCGAAATCACCCTGTTCCTTTGGGCCACTGCGTGTTTTGCCGCCGTGCCTGCCCTGCAGGTCAACGTGGTGACCTACGGCAAAGCCGCGCCGAACCTGGTCTCGACCCTCAACATCGGCGCATTCAACGTCGGTAACGCCTTGGGCGCCTGGGTCGGTGGCAGCGTGATTGCCCACGGCTTCGGCCTGACCAGCGTGCCGCTCGCAGCCGCAGCGCTGGCGGTGCTCGCCCTGCTGGTGACCCTGATTACTTTCCGTCAGAACGGCAATCCCGAACTGGCTCCTGCTACTAACTGATCTTCAAAAGAGAGCGATTAAATGACGACTATTTTCGATCCGATCAAACTGGGCGACCTCGAACTGTCCAACCGCATCATCATGGCGCCGCTGACCCGCTGCCGCGCTGACGAAGGCCGCGTGCCGAACGCGCTGATGGCCGAATACTACGTACAACGCGCCTCCGCCGGCCTGATCCTCAGCGAAGCGACTTCGGTCACGCCAATGGGCGTCGGCTACCCGGACACTCCGGGCATCTGGTCCAACGATCAGGTGCGTGGCTGGGCCAACGTGACTAAAGCAATCCATGGCGCGGGCGGCAAGATCTTCCTGCAACTGTGGCACGTCGGTCGTATTTCGCACCCGTCGTACCTGAACGGCGAAGCCCCGGTTGCACCGAGCGCCATCCAGCCTAAAGGTCATGTCAGCCTGGTTCGCCCACTGGCCGACTACCCAACCCCGCGTGCCCTGGAAACCGCTGAAATCGCCGACATCGTCGACGCCTACCGCACCGGTGCCGAAAACGCCAAGGCCGCAGGCTTCGACGGCGTGGAAATCCACGGCGCCAACGGTTACCTGCTGGACCAGTTCCTGCAAAGCAGCACCAACCAGCGCACCGACAACTACGGCGGCTCGGTGGAAAACCGTGCGCGCCTGCTGCTGGAAGTGACCGATGCCGCAATCGAAGTCTGGGGCGCCGGCCGCGTCGGCGTGCACCTCGCGCCACGTGCCGATTCCCATGACATGGGCGACGACAACCTGGCCGAAACCTTCACCTACGTCGCTCGCGAACTGGGCAAGCGTGGCATCGCCTTCATTTGCTCGCGCGAGAAAGAAGGCGCCGACAGCCTCGGCCCTCAAATCAAGGAAGCCTTCGGCGGCCCGTACATCATCAACGAACGCTTCACCAAGGACAGCGCCAACGCCTGGCTGGCCGCCGGCAAAGCCGACGCCGTCGCCTTCGGCGTGCCGTTCATCGCCAACCCGGACCTGCCGGCGCGTTTGAAAGCCGATGCGCCACTGAACGAAGCGCGTCCTGAACTGTTCTACGCCAAAGGCCCGGTTGGTTATATCGACTATCCAACGCTGTAATCTTCAGCTGTAGAAATGCAAAAAGCCCCGACTTGAAAGAGTTGGGGCTTTTTTTGTTTCTCACCGTTCATTAACAACAATAATTAGTGCCAAGCACTTACATACTCAGCAAACAATATCCAGCTTTAACATTTGCCA
Organism: Pseudomonas sp. Sample_10; assembly: GCF_004321495.1. Classification (NCBI taxonomy): domain Bacteria; kingdom Pseudomonadati; phylum Pseudomonadota; class Gammaproteobacteria; order Pseudomonadales; family Pseudomonadaceae; genus Pseudomonas; species Pseudomonas sp. Sample_10. The sequence goes on along the minus strand of NZ_RCOE01000056.1, from coordinate 5,580 downwards.
GCCCACTCACAAAAAATCATTATTGCCCCATCGACACACCACATTGTTTTCAATGGAGAGAAACAACAATGGACTATGCACAAGAATCAATGCTTCTGAAAGAAGAAAAGCTCAAAGCCATCTACGAAGAACGAAAGAACACTCAATGGAAGGAATTCAACCAGGGTAAAAACTCGATAGAATTGCTTGTTTACATCCAGAACAACACCAATGAAACAATCCAGCTTATCGAGACGGACTTCGAAATCGAAGATTTGTCCGAATGCGATATCCCGCCCTACTCCATCGCAGTGATGGGCGCACAGAATGTTTTTGACCACAACAGGCTCGGGGCGACACGGCCCGGTGACAATATCTTTATCAAGAAATTCTTGACGTACGCAGCAGGCGGCAAGCAATGTCGTCTTGATACACATCTGCTGGTGAAGTCCTCGTTCGGCTTCATTGCTCCCACCCGAACGCCGGTCTGGGAACATCAAGCACGCTCCACAGGCCGAGAATTCCTGCACTGCTCATCTCAATTGAGAGATCATGACCCTCAAGCGCCCCATAGTTACTGGCTGGATGTGCATATCGGAAAGGAACAGCCCGGAACCCTGGTCGCAAATGCATTACAGGCCGACCTGGACGCCATCGAACTGGCAGAACAGACTTACCTGGACAATATGGAACACAGCTCATCAGCTGGAACCTATCCCTTTTTGGGGATGTATGTTGATCTTTTCAAAGATGCCATATTTCGCAGTCAGGACGACGCGGACAAGAACACCACCACTACAGTATTTTTTATTACCAACGAAACTTCCGAAAGGTTTGAGCTCATCGACAGCAACGTCCACCCACGGCATTTACACCCCATTGCAAAATCCCTGAAACCCAAAACGATTATCTACTTCTGCGAAAAAACCGTGTCCAACTCTGCCGGTACACGTGCACACAAGTTTTTTACCTTCAGCAATGAAAAGGGAGACAAAGTCTTTCGAATCAATACAGACATTACACCGGGTGATCCAACGCACCTCAAAACCTGGAATCATGAAGCCATTTCAATTGGCGCCACTCACGTAAGCTGCACGTCTACATTGAATAACTCATTGACCGAAGCGCCTTATAGCTATCTGGTAGATATCCGAGTCGAATAAACACCAACGCTCCAAGCCAACCCAAATATTCCACACAGGAAAACCAAGACATGGACGTCTCAAAAAAGCTTGTCTTCAGCGTAATCATCACCAACAACACTTCATCAATTTTTTGGCGCGACGATACAACTTTCGAGGATGCTCCGCCTGAATGCCCGGCAAAATTGATGCCTTACAGCAGCACTCCAGTGACGCTTGAAGCGTCCATCCCTGCGCATCTCAATCCAGCAATCAGACAATACAACATGCAAAGCCTGTTTACTTTTCAGGCCACCTACACCAACTATAGTCAAACGGTAGAGTTCGCGAGCAGCCTCAAGTACTTTTATCACTCAAACATCAGCCCTTTAGCTCCGATACTAAAGTTGGTGTGGGAACATGATGCGAAGTCGATAGGAGATATACCTGTACTGACGGCTTCCAGTTTAATCAACAAAGAAACCCAACACCCTTACAGTTACTCTATGTCAGCCACTATTCTATCGACATAAAAACCAAAAAGTGGACAAACTAAAAAGAACTAAAAAGCACCTTTGGCTCCAGAATAACCGACACCTTTTCCGCACAGCGACCTAATACTTCCGGTTGCCCCCTCGAAGCCAGGGCATAAAGCCCTGGCAGAGGATGGGTGTCACTTTTTCTTCTTCGTCGACGTTTCTGACTTGGCAGATTTCTTGGTTTTTTCTGGCTTGCTATCTGCTTTCTTTGCAGACTTCTTTGGTTCGGCATCTTTTTTCTTGTCCTTCTTTTCGGACGATTTCGAAAGCGCCGACGCTGCCGCTGATTTCTTGGTCGATGTTGATTTTTTGTCCTTCAAGTCCTTGCTGGCTTTTGAAGTGTCACCTTTGCTTTTCTTCTCGTCTTTAGCCACGTTGACCACCTCTCGAAGCATGCCGGTATTGGCACCTTGCCTGCGGGAATTTCCACAGGCTGATCATTAGGCGAGCGCGTCCAAACGCGGTTCCATTTATTTGATGCCTCGAGAAGGGCTTGGGTTGAAGCGCCACAGGTACCTGTCCACACCAGGCACCGGGACCTTCACCTCAGCCTTCTCGCCCTCCTTATCCGGCCCCTGCAATGTTCAGTAATCCGCCAACCAGTCGATAATGGAATACCACTCAGCTATCGGCCTCCCAAAAAATGGATCAGGTTCTTTCTCTTCTCTCCGATACCATTCCCAATGCCCGAACCCTGGAGCAACTGACGCGCCCGTTGCTCACTCTGCTCAGTCAAGTCACCGGTATGGAGTCGACCTACCTGACGACCATTGATACCGACGAGGGCGTCCAGCGCATCGAGTTTGCACGCAACGTCGGTGACATGGTGATTCCGGAAGGGCTGGTGGTGCCTTGGGCAGATACTTTGTGCAAGCGGGCGCTGGACGAGAATCGCATGTACTCGGATAACGTTGCCGAATGTTGGGGCGACTCGCAGGCCGCCGCGGCGTTGGGTATCAGTACGTATGTAAGCGCGCCGATCAGGTCCCAGGATGGGCAAGTGTTGGGGACGGTGTGTGCCGCCAGCTCAAACCAGGTGCCTCGTCGTTCTGAAGTGGAGCCCTTGCTGAAGCTGCTTTCAGGGTTGCTCGGATATTCCCTTGAACGTGAGCAGCTGGTTAAGCAACTCCAGGCCGCCAACGTCGAGTTGACCAATCTGGCACTGACAGACCCACTCACCGGCCTGTCCAATCGGCGTGCCGTTCTCAACGATGCCGAGCGCCTGTTCGCCCTGGCCCAGCGTGAGAACAAGTACATACTTTTGGGTGTCATCGATCTGGATGGGTTCAAGCTCATCAACGATACCCACGGTCACTTGGCAGGAGACCAGCTACTGCGCGGCGTGGCCGCCCGATTGCAGCATGGCCTCAGAATCAGCGACATCATCGGGCGGACTGGAGGTGATGAATTCATCGTGATTGCCCTGGGCACGCCCTCTGAACACTCGGACCCGGCAAAAGACAGGGAACACGCGGCCGGGTTGCTGCAGGAGCGCCTGTCCAAAGCGACAAAAGGGAAATATGAGCTGGGCCACGGTTTTGGTGAGGTTGACTACAGCGGCGCAAGCGTTGGGGTAGTGGCAGTGATACCGGGCAGCTTGACAGTGGACGAGGCCATCAAACTGGCAGACGGCGAGATGTACAAGGTGAAACAGCAACGAAACCGTCAAGGGATATAGGCGCTCGCCCACACAAGCGACACAAAATTCCTACAAATTACCGCGCCGACTATCTGTCACCGCGGCGAGCGGGCGTATATAAAAGCACCCGTCTGCCGCCGTGCGCGTGAAGAACTGTTCATTTGCGGCCTTGACCGTTGACACACGCGGCACCGATTAGCATGTTGTTTCACTTGCGCAGGCTGGGACTCAAACGCAGTGTGTCCAACGCGATGTCGACCCAACGCTCGGCCTCGGTGTGCAGCTGGAAGCTGTCCGGTGCCAGCAACCACTGATAAAGCAGGCCGTCGATCCAGGCATGAATACTGATGGCAGCGCGAACGGTATCGAGGTCTTCCGGCAATTGCCCACGGTTGACCGCATTACGCAGGGTCAGACCGATGCGCGTGTTGCATTCGAGGCTGGCCGTTCGGCGCTGCTGACGCAGGTCGCACATTTCATCGGTGAATTCACACTTATGGAACAGAATTTCGTTGATGCGCCGGGTCTTGGGGTCCAGTGCAACTTCATGAAACAAATGGATCAACAGCCGCCGCATACAGCCCAGTGGATCGGGCTCGTCTTCACTCTCCGCGGCTTTGGCCAACTCATCCAGTGGTTCGTGCAGGCTGTCGAGCATGGCCTGCACCAGATCGGCCTTGTTACTGAAATGCCAATAGATGGCCCCACGAGTGACTCCGGCGAGGGTGGCGATATCCGCCAGGGTCGTACGGGCCACGCCCCGCTCGTAAAAGGCTTTTTCAGCCGCCTCGAGTATCTGGGCGCGGGTTTCTTGAGCTTCCTCTTTGGTACGACGGACCATGGCAGTACAACCTCAATCAGGATGCTTCAGCGATGTCTGAATATCAGCTGAATAAAAGTGGGGCGATCGCTCTTGGGTATCGTCCCCGGGCCTACAATTCCAACCTTTCGATGGCTGCTGTAACGGCGAAGATACACCGCCAAGGTATTTACAAACAGCCGTGAACGTAAGTATATTCCTTAGCATGCTACTTATCCACCCGGAACCCTCTTTTTACCTTTCATCTTTTCTTGTGCGTTTTTTACGCGCCTGACCCGAGGATTTTCATGCAATTCAAGCCAGCTCTCACCGCTCTGGTCGCCGCCGTCGCCCTGGCATCGCTGCTCAGCGGATGCAAAAAGGAAGAAGCGGCGCCGGCCGCACCACCGCCTCAGGTCGGCGTTGTCACCCTGCAACCGCAAACGTTTACGCTGACCTCCGAACTGCCCGGCCGCACCAGTGCGTTCCGCATTGCTGAAGTGCGCCCGCAGGTCAATGGCATCATTCTCAAGCGTCTGTTCAAGGAAGGCAGCGACGTCAAGGCCGGCCAGCAGCTGTACCAGATCGATCCGTCGGTCTACGAAGCGACCTTGAAAAGCGCCGAAGCCAACCTGCGTTCGACCAAATCGATCTCCGATCGCTACAAGCAATTGGTCGACGAGCAAGCCGTGAGCCGTCAGGAATACGACACCGCCGTGGCCAATCGCCTGCAATCGGAAGCTGCGCTGCAATCGGCGCAAATCAATGTGCGCTACACCAAGGTCTATGCACCGCTGACCGGCCGTATCGGTCGCTCTTCGGTGACCGAGGGCGCACTGGTCAGCAATGCCCAGGTCGAAGCAATGGCCGTGATCCAGCAACTCGACCCGATCTACGTCGACGTCACCCAATCCTCGGTCGAATTGCTTGAGCTGCGCCGTGAACTGGAAAGCGGTCGCCTGCAAAAGGCCGGCGATAACTCGGCCAAGGTCAAGCTGACTCTCGAGGACGGCAGCCAGTACAAACTCGACGGCAAGCTGGAATTCTCCGAAGTCTCGGTTGACCAGACCACCGGTTCCGTGACCCTGCGCGCGGTGTTCCCCAACCCTGACCACACGCTGCTGCCAGGCATGTTCGTGCACGCCCAGTTGCAGGCCGGTGTGAACAGCGCGGCGATTCTGGCCCCGCAGCAAGGCGTGACCCGCGACCTCAAAGGCACACCGACCGCGATGGTCGTCGGCCCGGACAACAAGGTTGAACTGCGCCAGCTCAAGGCCAGCCGCACCGTCGGCAACCAATGGCTGATCGAAGACGGCCTGAAAGCCGGTGATCGGCTGATCACCGAAGGCCTGCAATACGTCAAGCCTGGCGTCGAAGTCAAAGCCAGCGAGGCGACCAACGTAACCGCAAAGAACCCGGCCCCCGCACAGGCAGCTAACAAAGCCGCTGGCGGCAAAGGGGAGTAAACCATGTCGAAATTTTTTATCGACCGTCCGATTTTCG
>NZ_RCOE01000094.1:0-20887 GCF_004321495.1 Pseudomonas sp. Sample_10 | reverse complement strand
AGCGGGGGCTTTTTTATTGGGTTGACACCTATCTGGGGCGTCTATAGAATTGCGCCTCCTTTTAACGGGCGTATTGCGCCCGGTGGGAATAGCAGCCGGAGTCTGAAATCCAATGCAAAATCAGCAAATCCGTATCAGGTTGAAGGCTTTCGACCATCGCCTGATCGACCAATCAACCCAGGAAATCGTGGAAACCGCGAAACGTACTGGTGCTCAAGTGCGTGGTCCAATTCCACTGCCTACCCGTAAAGAGCGGTTCACCGTTCTGGTCTCCCCGCACGTCAACAAAGACGCGCGTGACCAGTACGAGATCCGTACTCATAAGCGCGTTCTGGACATCGTCCAGCCAACGGATAAAACCGTTGATGCTCTTATGAAGCTTGATCTTGCGGCCGGTGTGGAAGTGCAGATCAGCCTCGGCTAAGACTCGGTCTTAGTCGTGTAACGCTCTGAAATGGGCGGCCATAGCGGGTGAAAGCCCCGTACACTCATGAGGTTTACAACATGACTATTGGTGTAGTCGGTCGTAAATGCGGTATGACCCGTATTTTCACCGAAGAAGGTGTCTCCATTCCGGTCACGGTCATTGAGATCGAGCCGAATCGCGTCACCCAGTTCAAAACTGAAGAGACCGATGGCTATCGTGCAGTGCAAGTCACTGTCGGCGAGCGTCGCGCTTCGCGTGTAACAGCAGCTCAGGCTGGCCACTTCGCCAAGGCGAACGTTGCCGCTGGTCGTACCGTAATGGAATTCCGCCTTGAAGAAGGCGAGTACCAGGCCGGCGATCTGATCAACGCTGAAATCTTCGCCGCTGGTCAACTGGTTGATGTAACCGGTCAGTCCAAGGGTAAAGGCTTCCAGGGTACGATCAAGCGTTGGAATTTCCGCGGGCAAGATAACACCCACGGTAACTCCGTATCCCACCGCGTTCCAGGCTCTATCGGCCAGTGCCAGACTCCTGGTCGTGTATTCAAGGGCAAAAAAATGTCCGGTCATATGGGCGCTGAGCGCGTGACCGTGCAGTCCCTCGAAGTAGTGCGCGTGGACGCTGAACGCAATCTGTTGTTGGTCAAGGGCGCTGTTCCTGGCGCTACTGGCGGCAACTTGGTTGTACGTCCAGCAGCCAAGGCTCGCGGTTAAGGGGAAGCTGACATGCAATTAAATGTAAATGACGCTCAAGCGATCGAAGTTTCCGAACTGACATTTGGCGGCGAGTTCAACGAGACGCTGGTTCACCAAGCAGTCGTGGCCTACATGGCCGGCGGCCGTCAGGGTAGCAAGCAGCAAAAGACCCGTTCCGACGTTCGTGGTGGCGGTAAGCGCCCATGGCGTCAGAAAGGTACTGGCCGTGCTCGTGCCGGTACTATCCGTAGCCCAATCTGGCGTGGCGGCGGTACCACTTTCGCAGCTCGTCCACAGGATCACTCCCAGAAGCTGAACAAGAAGATGTATCGCGCAGCAATGCGTTCCATCCTTGCTGAGCTGGTGCGTACTGATCGTCTGGTCGTGGTTCAGGATTTCGCCGTTGAGACGCCGAAAACCAAAGACCTGCTGGGCAAACTGAACAACATGAGCCTGACCGACGTTCTGATCGTGTCGGACGCTGTTGATCAGAACCTGTACCTGGCTGCTCGTAACCTGCCACACGTAGATGTACGTGACGTGCAAGGTTCCGATCCAGTTAGTCTGATCGCATACGACAAGGTGTTGATCACCGTGTCGGCCGTGAAGAAATTCGAGGAGCTGCTGGGATGAACCAGGAACGCGTATTTAAAGTTCTGCTTGGCCCGCACGTTTCCGAGAAGGCTACGGTTCTGGCAGACAAGAAAGGCCAGTTCGTTTTCAAGGTTGCTACTGACGCAACCAAGCTGGAAATCAAGAAGGCCGTCGAAAGCCTGTTCAGCGTGAAAGTAGAGCGTGTTACTACCCTGAATGTTCTGGGTAAGAGCAAGCGCACTGCTCGCGGTCTGGGCAAGCGTAATGACTGGAAGAAGGCAGTTATCTCCCTTCAGCCAGGCCAAGATCTCGATTTCAGCAGCAGTGCTGAGTAAGGAAGGGGTGCATCATGGCAATCGTTAAATGCAAACCGACTTCCCCTGGCCGCCGTTTTGTGGTCAAGGTGGTCAACCAGGAGCTGCATAAAGGCGCTCCTCACGCACCGCTGCTCGAGAAGAAGTCGAAGTCTGGTGGTCGTAACAACAATGGCCGTATTACCACTCGTCACATCGGTGGTGGTCATAAGCAGCATTATCGTCTGGTCGACTTCCGTCGCAACGACAAAGATGGCATCGCTGCCACTGTCGAGCGTATCGAATACGATCCAAACCGTACTGCTCACATCGCTCTGCTGCTGTACGCAGATGGCGAGCGTCGCTACATCATCGCCCCTAAAGGCGTGAGCGCTGGCGACCAGCTGATCGCAGGTGCTCTGGCACCGATCAAGCCGGGCAACGCTCTGCAACTGCGTAACATTCCAGTTGGTAGCACCGTACACGGCATCGAATTGAAGCCAGGTAAAGGCGCGCAGATCGCTCGTTCCGCTGGTGCTTCGGCTCAGCTGATCGCTCGTGAAGGTGTCTACGTGACCCTGCGTCTGCGTTCTGGTGAGATGCGTAAAGTGCTGGCTGAGTGCCGTGCGACCCTGGGCGAAGTCTCGAACTCCGAGCACAGCCTGCGTTCGCTGGGTAAAGCTGGTGCCAAACGCTGGCGTGGCGTTCGCCCAACCGTTCGTGGTGTTGCCATGAACCCGGTTGACCACCCACATGGTGGTGGTGAAGGTCGTACCTCTGGTGGTCGTCATCCGGTATCGCCATGGGGCTTCCCGACTAAGGGCGCGAAGACTCGTGGTAATAAGCGTACCGACAAAATGATCGTCCGTCGTCGCAAGTAAATAGAGGGATACGACAGTGCCACGTTCTCTGAAAAAAGGTCCTTTTATCGATCTTCACCTACTGAAGAAGATCGAAGTGGCGGCGGAAAAGAACGATCGCAAACCAGTTAAAACCTGGTCGCGCCGTTCGATGATCCTGCCACAAATGGTCGGTCTGACCATCGCAGTACACAACGGTCGTCAACACGTCCCAGTTCTCGTTAACGAAGACATGGTCGGCCACAAACTGGGCGAGTTCGCCGGTACCCGCACTTATCGCGGGCACGTGGCAGACAAGAAAGCCAAGCGTTAAGGGGTTAGGAAATGGAAGTAGCCGCTAAGTTGTCGGGCGCTCGAATCTCCGCCCAGAAAGCCCGCTTGGTCGCCGACCAGATCCGCGGGAAGAAGGTGGGCGAAGCGCTCAACCTGTTGGCTTTCAGCAGTAAGAAAGCCGCCGAGATCATGAAGAAAGTGCTGGAGTCGGCCGTAGCCAACGCCGAGCATAACGAAGGCGCGGACGTTGATGACCTGAAGGTCAGCACCGTTTTCGTCAACGAAGGGCGTTCGCTGAAGCGCATCATGCCACGTGCCAAAGGCCGTGCTGATCGCATCGTCAAGCGGTCTTGCCATATCACTGTCAAGGTTGCTGACAAGTAACGGAGTCGAAGAGATGGGTCAGAAAGTACATCCCATTGGCATTCGCCTGGGAATCGTCAAGGAGCACACCTCCGTCTGGTACGCAGACGGTCGGACTTATGCGGACTACTTGTTCGCTGATCTGAAGGTGCGTGAGTATCTCCAAGACAAACTAAAAAGCGCGTCCGTAAGCCGTATCGATATCCATCGTCCGGCCCAAACTGCACGTATCACCATCCACACCGCTCGTCCAGGTATCGTTATCGGGAAGAAAGGTGAAGATGTTGAGAAACTGCGTCAGGACCTGACCAAGCAAATGGGTGTGCCTGTGCACATCAATATCGAAGAGATCCGCAAGCCGGAGCTCGACGGTATGCTGGTTGCGCAGAGCGTAGCTCAGCAGCTGGAGCGTCGCGTAATGTTCCGTCGCGCTATGAAGCGCGCTGTACAGAACGCCATGCGCATTGGTGCCAAAGGCATCAAAATCCAAGTGAGCGGTCGTCTCGGCGGTGCTGAAATCGCACGTACTGAATGGTATCGCGAAGGTCGTGTGCCACTGCACACCCTGCGTGCCGACATCGACTATGCCAACTACGAAGCTCACACCACTTACGGTGTGATCGGTGTAAAGGTTTGGATCTTCAAAGGCGAAGTAATTGGTGGTCGCCAAGAAGAACTGAAACCACAAGCACCAGCGCCTCGTAAAAAAGCTGCTAAGTAAGGGGTACGCCAAATGTTGCAACCAAAGCGTACGAAGTTCCGCAAGCAAATGACTGGTCACAACCGTGGCCTGGCATTGCGCGGTAGCAAAGTCAGCTTCGGCGAGTTCGCGCTGAAGTCTGTTGCTCGTGGTCGTCTCACCGCTCGTCAGATCGAGTCAGCGCGTCGTGCTCTGACCCGTCACGTAAAACGTGGCGGCAAGATCTGGATCCGTGTATTCCCGGACAAGCCGATCTCCAAAAAACCTCTCGAGGTTCGGATGGGTAAAGGTAAGGGTAACGTGGAATACTGGGTTGCCCAGATTCAGCCAGGCAAAGTCCTGTATGAAATCGAGGGTGTTTCTGAAGAGCTGGCGCGTGAGGCTTTCGCCCTGGCTGCTGCAAAGCTGCCGCTCGCCACCTCCTTTGTTAAACGGACGGTGATGTGATGAAAGCGAATGAACTTCGTGAAAAATCCGCACAGCAGCTGAACGAGCAACTGCTCGGCCTGCTGCGCGACCAGTTCAATCTGCGTATGCAGAAAGCAACTGGCCAGTTGGGGCAGTCTCATCTGCTCTCGCAAGTTAAGCGTGACATCGCTCGCGTGAAGACTGTGCTCAACCAGCAGGCAGGTAAGTAATCATGGCTGAAGCCGAAAAAACTGTCCGTACGCTGACTGGCCGTGTTGTCAGCGACAAGATGGACAAAACCATCACCGTTCTGATCGAGCGTCGCGTTAAGCACCCGATCTACGGTAAATACGTTAAGCGTTCGACTAAGCTGCACGCGCACGACGAAACCAATCAGTGCCACATCGGCGACAAAGTCACTATTCGTGAAACTCGTCCTTTGGCCAAGACCAAGTCTTGGGCGCTGGTTGATGTTCTCGAACGCGCTGTGGAAGTCTAAGGACTAGGGGTCGGAGAAATTATATGATTCAGACTCAATCCATGCTCGATGTGGCCGATAACAGCGGCGCTCGCCGTGTTATGTGCATCAAGGTGCTGGGTGGCTCCCATCGTCGTTACGCTGGTATCGGTGACATCATCAAAGTTACCGTCAAGGAAGCAATTCCTCGCGGTAAAGTGAAAAAAGGCCAAGTGATGACTGCTGTTGTAGTCCGCACTCGTCACGGCGTACGCCGTGCCGATGGCTCCATTATCCGCTTTGATGGCAACGCTGCTGTTCTTCTGAACAACAAGCAAGAGCCGATCGGCACCCGTATCTTTGGGCCAGTGACCCGTGAACTTCGTACTGAGAAGTTCATGAAGATCGTCTCGCTCGCCCCAGAAGTGCTGTAAGGAGATCCGACATGCAAAAGATTCGTCGTGACGACGAGATCATCGTGATCGCCGGCAAAGACAAAGGTAAGCGCGGTAAGGTGCTGAAGGTTCTTGCTGACAACCGTCTGGTTGTTGGTGGTCTGAACCTGGTCAAGCGTCATACCAAGCCTAACCCGATGTCGGGCGTACAAGGCGGTATCGTCGAGAAAGAAGCGCCACTGCACGCTTCCAACGTCGCCATCTTCAACGGCGAAACCAACAAGGCTGACCGCGTTGGTTTCAAAGTAGAAGACGGTAAGAAAATTCGTGTCTTCAAGTCGACCCAAAAAGCGGTTGATGCTTGAACACTGCTAGGTAGAAGACCATGGCACGACTAAAAGAGATTTACCGGAAGGAAATCGCTCCGAAACTTAAGGAAGAACTTAAGCTTTCGAACGTGATGGAAGTTCCGCGCGTTACCAAAATCACCCTGAACATGGGTCTGGGCGAAGCGATCGGCGACAAAAAAGTCATCGAGCACGCTGTTGCTGACCTGGAAAAGATCACCGGCCAGAAAGTCGTTGTGACCTACGCTCGCAAATCCATCGCTGGCTTTAAAGTCCGTGAAGGTTGGCCGATCGGCGTCAAAGTGACCCTGCGCCGTGAGCGTATGTACGAGTTCCTGGATCGTCTGCTGTCGATCTCCCTGCCTCGGGTTCGCGACTTCCGCGGTCTGAATGCCAAGTCCTTCGATGGTCGTGGTAACTACAGCATGGGCGTAAAAGAGCAGATCATCTTCCCGGAAATCGACTACGACAAGATCGATGCTCTCCGCGGTCTGGACATTACCCTGACCACCACTGCCAAGAACGATGATGAAGGCCGCGCTCTGCTGCGTGCGTTCAAATTCCCGTTCCGCAACTGATTGGAGTAGGACCATGGCCAAGATGAGCATGAAAAACCGCGAGCTGAAGCGTCAGCTCACGGTTGCCAAGTACGCCAAGAAGCGTGCAGCACTGAAAGCGATCATCGTTGATCTGAACGCAAGTCCAGAAGCGCGTTGGGAAGCTACAGTAGCCCTGCAGAAGCAGCCACGTGACGCAAGCGCCTCGCGCATGCGTAACCGCTGCCGCCTGACTGGTCGTCCGCACGGCGTTTACCGCAAGTTCGGCCTCGGCCGTAACAAACTGCGTGAAGCGGCAATGCGTGGTGACGTACCAGGTCTGGTTAAAGCCAGCTGGTAAATACTGTCAAAGTCTCGGTGTTCGGGGTCGCAAGATCCTGACCACCGGTGGCCTTGAATCTGAATCAAGCCCCTTTTGGGGCTTGATTCATTTCTGGGGTGTGTCTAGAATACCCGGCTCGCCTGAGCCCGTGTTTTATACGCTCGGAGATTCTCGGCGACACGTAGTAGCCGCAAGGCTAATTTTTCTGTATTAGGAGCGTCTAGCCCATGAGTATGCAGGACCCGTTAGCGGACATGCTAACTCGAATCCGTAATGCCCAGATGGCTGAAAAGTCCGTCGTAAGCATGCCATCTTCTACTTTGAAGGTAGCTGTTGCCAAAGTCCTGAAGGACGAAGGTTACATCGCGGGTTATCAGATCAGCAGCGAAACCAAACCACTGCTGTCTATCGAGCTGAAATATTTCGAAGGCCGTCCGGTTATCGAAGAAGTCAAGCGCGTTAGCCGTCCAGGCCTGCGTCAGTACAAGTCCGTCGAAGATCTGCCGAAAGTTCGTGGCGGTCTCGGTGTGTCTATCGTCTCCACCAACAAGGGTGTGATGACTGATCGTGCTGCGCGCGCTGCCGGTGTCGGCGGCGAAGTTCTTTGCACTGTGTTCTAAGGGGGGATAAGCATGTCTCGCGTCGCTAAGAACCCCGTTAAGCTGCCAGCCGGTGTCGAAGTAAAATTCGCAGGCCAACAGCTTTCGGTGAAGGGTGCCAAGGGCACTCTCGAACTGAACATCCATTCGTCCGTTGAGATCGTTGAAGAAGCCGGTGAGCTGCGTTTTGCTGCTCGCAATGGCGATCAACAGACTCGCGCAATGGCTGGTACCACTCGTGCGTTGGTAAACAACATGGTCCAAGGCGTAAGCCAAGGCTTCGAGCGCAAGCTCCAGCTGGTCGGTGTTGGTTACAAAGCGCAAGCTAAAGGCACAGTGCTGAACCTGGCTCTTGGCTTCTCGCACCCAGTGGATTACGAACTGCCGGAAGGCATCACCGCTGAGACTCCTAGCCAGACCGATATCCTGATCAAGGGCATCGACAAGCAGCTGGTAGGTCAAGTGGCCGCCGAGATCCGCGACTTCCGTCCACCAGAGCCGTACAAAGGCAAAGGTGTGCGCTACGCGGACGAAGTCGTCCGTCGTAAAGAAGCCAAGAAGAAGTAGGGCATAGCAAATGACCGACAAAAAAGTTACTCGACTGCGTCGCGCTCGCAAAGCACGCCTGAAAATGCACGAACTCGAAGTCGTGCGTCTCTGCGTGTTCCGCTCGTCGCAGCACATCTACGCCCAGGTCATTTCGGCCGACGGCAACAAAGTCCTGGCAAGTGCCTCGACTTTGGATAAAGAACTGCGTGATGGCGCCACTGGCAACATCGACGCGGCCACTAAGGTTGGCCAGCTGGTCGCTACGCGTGCTAAGGCCGCTGGCGTCTCGCAGGTGGCTTTCGACCGCTCTGGCTTCAAGTACCACGGCCGCGTTAAAGCGCTGGCTGATGCTGCTCGTGAAGCTGGGCTGGAGTTCTAAGTTATGTCAAATAACGACCAAAAGCGCGACGAAGGCTACATCGAGAAGCTGGTTCAAGTTAACCGCGTAGCCAAAACCGTTAAAGGCGGCCGTATCTTCACTTTCACCGCGTTGACCGTGGTTGGTGATGGTAAAGGCCGTGTTGGCTTCGGCCGTGGCAAGTCGCGTGAAGTGCCTGCTGCGATCCAGAAGGCAATGGAAGCTGCTCGCCGCAACATGATCCAGGTTGATCTGAACGGCACCACTCTGCAGTACGCAATGAAGTCCGCTCACGGCGCTTCGAAGGTGTACATGCAGCCTGCTTCTGAAGGTACCGGTATCATCGCTGGCGGCGCAATGCGTGCCGTTCTCGAAGTTGCTGGCGTTCAGAACGTTCTGGCCAAGTGCTACGGCTCGACTAACCCGGTAAACGTGGTTCACGCCACTTTCAAGGGTTTGAAAGCAATGCAGTCTCCTGAATCCATTGCCGCCAAGCGTGGCAAAAGCGTCAAGGAGATCTTCTGATCATGGCTACCGTTAAAGTTACGCTGATCAAAAGCATGACCGGCCGCATCCCTAACCACAAACTGTGTGTTAAGGGTCTGGGTCTGCGTCGCATCGGTCACACTGTAGAAGTCCAGGATACTCCCGAGAATCGCGGGATGATCAACAAGGCTTACTACATGCTGCGTGTCGAGGGTTAATCGATGAAACTCAATGATCTGAGTCCAGCGCCGGGTTCCCGTCGCGAAAAGCATCGTCCGGGCCGTGGTATCGGTAGTGGTTTGGGTAAGACTGGTGGCCGTGGTCACAAAGGTCAAACCTCCCGCTCCGGTGGCACCATTGCTCCAGGCTTTGAAGGCGGTCAACAGCCGCTGCATCGTCGCCTGCCGAAGTTCGGTTTCGTTTCCCTGAAAGCCATGGATCGCGCAGAAGTGCGTCTGTCCGAGCTGGCTAAAGTGGAAGGCGACATCGTCACCGTGCAGTCCCTGAAAGATGCCAACGTGATCAACGTCAACGTACAGCGTGTGAAAATCATGCTGTCCGGTGAAGTGACTCGCGCTGTCACTATCGGCAAGGGAATCGGCGCCACCAAAGGTGCGCGTGCGGCTATCGAAGCAGCTGGCGGCAAGTTCGAGGAATAAATGGCTAAGCAAGGTGCTCTCTCTGCGCTCGGCAAAGGCGGTATGTCTGAACTCTGGGCTCGTCTGCGTTTTCTGTTCCTGGCGATTATCGTCTACCGAATAGGCGCACACATCCCGGTTCCAGGTATCAACCCGGACCGACTCGCGGACCTGTTTCGACAGAATGAGGGGACCATTCTTAGCTTGTTCAACATGTTTTCCGGCGGCGCGCTGGAGCGGATGAGCATCTTTGCACTGGGGATCATGCCGTACATTTCGGCATCGATCATCATGCAACTGATGACCGCCGTCAGCCCGCAGCTGGAGCAGTTGAAGAAGGAAGGTGAAGCTGGGCGTCGCAAGATCGCTCAGTACACCCGCTACGGCACTGTCGTCCTCGCTCTCGTTCAGGCCATTGGCATGTCCATTGGTCTGGCGGGGCAGGGTGTTGCGTTCACTGGTGACTTTGGCTTCCATTTCGTCGCGGTATCCACTTTTGTGGCTGGTGCGATGTTCATGATGTGGCTGGGTGAGCAGATTACTGAGCGTGGTGTTGGCAACGGTATCTCGATGTTGATTTTCGCAGGTATCGTCGCCGGTCTTCCGAGAGCAATCGGGCAGTCTTTCGAGTCTGCGCGTCAGGGCGATATCAACATTTTTGCCTTGGTTGCCATCGGTTTGCTGGCAGTAGCGATTATCGGTTTCGTGGTGTTCATTGAGCGTGGTCAGCGTCGTATCGCTGTTCACTACGCCAAGCGTCAGCAAGGCCGTAAGGTGTTTGCTGCGCAGACTAGCCACTTGCCGCTGAAGGTGAACATGGCCGGTGTTATTCCGGCTATTTTCGCGAGCAGCATTTTGCTGTTCCCGGCTTCGTTGGGTGCCTGGTTCGGTCAGTCTGAAGGTATGGGCTGGTTGCAGGACATCTCGCAGTCGATCGCTCCTGGTCAGCCGTTGAATATTCTGCTGTTTAGTGCAGGGATTATTTTCTTCTGCTTCTTCTATACGGCGTTGATGTTCAATCCGAAAGACGTAGCGGAAAACCTGAAGAAGTCCGGTGCCTTTATTCCGGGCATTCGTCCAGGTGAGCAGTCTGCGCGCTACATTGATGGCGTTTTGACTCGCTTGACCCTGTTCGGTGCTCTATACATGACGGCCGTGTGCCTGTTGCCCCAGTTCCTGGTGGTTGCGGCAAACGTTCCGTTCTACCTTGGCGGGACCTCGTTGCTGATCGTCGTCGTGGTTGTGATGGACTTCATGTCCCAAGTACAATCGCACCTCGTTTCGCACCAGTACGAATCCCTGATGAAGAAAGCCAACCTGAAGGGTTACGGCAGCGGCATGCTGCGCTGACCCATAAGGTTCGAGGAGTTGGTGATGAAAGTTCGTGCATCGGTGAAAAAGCTGTGCCGTAACTGCAAGATTATTCGCCGCGAAGGTGTTGTTCGAGTAATTTGCAGCGCGGAACCGCGTCACAAACAGCGCCAAGGCTGAGTGTGATTGTGCTTCAAGCCCGGTAGCTAGTGCGCTACCGGGTTGATTATTTGTTATTACAGCGATATTATCTCGCGCCCTATTTCTTGGCTTCCGGGGCGTAGGTAGCTGTCAATTGGAGTCCCACTGAATGGCCCGTATTGCAGGCGTTAACATTCCAGATAACAAGCATACTGTTATCTCGCTGACCTACATCTATGGTGTTGGTCGCACTACTGCACAGAAAATTTGTGCAGAGACTGGGGTAAACCCAGCAGCAAAGATCAAAGATCTGAGCGACGAGCAAATTGAACAGCTGCGTGGCGAAGTGGCGAAGTTCACCACTGAAGGTGACCTGCGTCGCGAAATCAACATGAAAATCAAGCGCTTGATGGACCTCGGTTGCTATCGCGGTCTGCGTCATCGTCGTGGTCTTCCAGTACGCGGTCAGCGTACCAAGACCAACGCGCGTACCCGTAAAGGTCCGCGTAAGCCGATCCGCAAGTAATCGCCCCAGCGAATCGACAGGAATTTAATCATGGCAAAACCTGCTGCTCGTCCTCGTAAAAAAGTTAAAAAGACAGTGGTTGATGGCATCGCCCACATCCATGCATCTTTTAACAACACCATCGTGACCATCACCGACCGTCAAGGTAACGCTCTTTCCTGGGCTACCTCCGGTGGTTCGGGTTTCCGCGGTTCCCGCAAGTCCACCCCGTTTGCTGCTCAAGTAGCTGCTGAACGTGCTGGTCAAGCTGCGCTGGAATACGGCCTGAAAAACCTCGACGTCAACGTCAAAGGTCCAGGTCCAGGTCGTGAATCCGCAGTCCGCGCTTTGAACGGCTGTGGCTACAAGATCGCCAGCATCACCGACGTGACGCCAATCCCGCACAACGGGTGCCGTCCGCCGAAGAAGCGCCGCGTGTAATCCAGGAGATTGTAAAGAATGGCTCGTTACATTGGTCCAAAATGCAAACTCGCTCGTCGCGAAGGCACCGATCTCTTCCTGAAGAGCGGCGTGCGCGCGATCGAATCGAAGTGCAACATTGAAGCAGCACCTGGTATCCACGGCCAACGCCGCGGTCGCCAGTCCGACTACGGCACCCAACTGCGTGAAAAGCAGAAGGTCCGTCGTATCTACGGCGTTCTCGAGCGTCAGTTCAGCGGCTACTACAAAGAAGCTGCTGGCAAGAAAGGTGCAACCGGTGAAAACCTGCTGCAACTGCTCGAATGCCGTCTGGACAACGTTGTATACCGTATGGGCTTTGGTTCGACTCGTGCCGAATCCCGTCAGCTGGTATCGCACAAGTCGATCAGCGTAAACGGTCAGACCGTTAACGTTCCGTCCTACCAGGTTCGTGCTGGTGACGTGGTTGCTGTTCGCGAGAAAGCAAAAAACCAACTTCGCATTGTCCAAGCTCTCGATCTGTGTGCCCAACGTGGCCGCGTAGAATGGGTAGAAGTAGACACTGAGAAGAAGTCGGGCGTTTTCAAGAACGTTCCAGCTCGCAGTGATCTGTCCGCCGACATCAACGAAAGCCTGATTGTCGAGCTCTACTCCAAGTAAGGGCTAGAAAATAGGTGCATCCATGCAGATTTCGGTAAATGAGTTCCTGACACCCCGCCACATTGATGTGCAGGTTGTCAGTCCAACCCGCGCCAAGATCACTCTCGAGCCTCTCGAGCGTGGTTTTGGCCACACCCTGGGCAACGCGCTGCGCCGCATCCTGTTGTCCTCAATGCCTGGCTGTGCAGTAGTCGAGGCCGAGATTGACGGTGTGCTCCACGAGTACAGCGCCATCGAAGGTGTACAGGAAGACGTAATTGAAATCCTGTTGAACCTTAAAGGTCTGGCTATCAAGCTGCACGGCCGTGACGAAGTTACGCTGACCTTGTCGAAGAAGGGTTCGGGGGTGGTTACCGCTGCCGATATTCAGCTGGATCATGATGTCGAGATCGTTAACCCCGATCACGTAATCGCTAACCTGGCGTCTAACGGCGCCCTGAACATGAAGCTCGTAGTAGCTCGTGGTCGTGGTTATGAACCAGCAGACTCGCGTCAGAGCGATGAAGACGAAAGCCGCAGCATCGGTCGCTTGCAGCTTGACTCTTCGTTCAGCCCGGTTCGCCGTATCGCTTACGTGGTGGAAAACGCCCGTGTCGAACAGCGTACCAACCTGGACAAGCTGGTTATTGATCTGGAAACCAACGGTACCCTGGATCCTGAAGAGGCTATCCGTCGCGCTGCAACCATTCTGCAACAGCAGTTGGCTGCGTTCGTCGACCTCAAAGGTGACAGTGAGCCAGTGGTTGTCGAGCAGGAAGACGAGATCGATCCGATCCTGCTTCGCCCGGTTGACGATCTGGAACTGACTGTACGTTCGGCTAACTGCCTTAAGGCGGAAAACATTTACTACATCGGCGACCTGATTCAGCGTACCGAAGTAGAACTGTTGAAGACTCCGAACCTGGGCAAGAAATCCTTGACTGAAATCAAGGACGTTCTGGCCTCCCGCGGTCTGTCCCTCGGCATGCGCCTCGACAACTGGCCGCCTGCAAGTCTTAAGAAGGACGACAAGGCGACTGCCTGATCGTCGTAATCACCGAACGTAGTGTTTGGTAAGGAATGAACCATGCGTCATCGTAAAAGTGGTCGTCACCTCAGCCGCACCAGCTCGCACCGCAAGGCCATGTTCCAAAACATGGCGGTGTCGCTGTTCGAGCACGAGCTGATCAAAACTACTCTGCCAAAAGCTAAAGAACTGCGCCGCGTTGCCGAGCCGCTGATCACTTTGGCCAAGACAGACAGCGTTGCTAACCGCCGCCTGGCTTTCGACCGTACTCGTTCGAAAGCTATCGTTGGTAAGCTCTTCAACGACCTGGGCAAGCGTTACGCTACCCGTGAGGGTGGCTACCTGCGCATCCTCAAGTGCGGTTTCCGCGCTGGCGACAACGCGCCTATGGCGTACGTCGAGTTGGTTGATCGTGCTACTGCTGGCGAAGCTGTATCCGCCGAGTAAGACGTCAGTCTGAAACAAAGAACCGGGCCTAGCGCCCGGTTTTTTGTGTCCGCTTCAAAAGCCCGCCGAGCCGCCTATAAATTGAAGAGTGATCAGGTTTCTCTATCGATTTATATCAGTCAATGAATTAGAAGATGTCATCTCGATCGTCAATACTTCCTTTCAGCCGTTTAGCCGGCAGTTCAAGACCGACAAAGGAAGAGATCGCATGAGCCAAAACAAAACGCTTACCACCGCCAGTGGCGCTCCTGTCGCCGATAACCAGAATTCCCGATCCGCCGGTCCTCGTGGCCCGCTGCTGCTCGACGATTTTCATCTGATCGAGAAGCTTGCCCACTTCAATCGTGAAAACATCCCGGAACGCCGTGTACACGCCAAAGGCTCGGGCGCTTACGGTACCTTCACCGTGACGCGTGACATCACTCAGTTCACTAGCGCCAAGCTGTTCGAGACTGTAGGTAAGCAGACTCCGACGTTTCTGCGGTTCTCAACCGTTGGTGGTGAGCGTGGTTCGGCAGACACCGAACGTGACCCCCGCGGCTTTGCCTTGAAGTTCTATACCGAAGAAGGTAACTGGGACATTGTCGGCAACAACACACCGGTGTTTTTCATTCGAGATCCGCTGAAATTCCCGGACTTTATCCACACGCAAAAGCGTCTGCCGCAGAGCAACCTCAAGAGTGCGCAGGCGATGTGGGATTTCTGGTCGCATTCTCCAGAGGCATTGCATCAGGTCACGATCCTGTTTTCAGATCGCGGCATCCCTGATGGTTACCGTCACATGCACGGCTTTGGTAGCCACACGTATAGCCTGATCAACGCCAGTGGCGAGCGTCATTGGGTCAAGTGGCACTACAAGACCCGGCAGGGCATCAAGAATCTGGCACCGGCAGATGCAGCGCGTCTGGCCGGGACGGATCCTGATTACGCTCAGCGCGACCTGTTTGAGGCCATCGAGCGCGGTGACTTTCCGAAATGGAGCGTGTGCATTCAGATCATGACGCAAGCTCAGGCTGCCGCACATTATGAAAACCCGTTTGATGTCACCAAAACCTGGTCGCAGAAAGAGTTTCCGCTGATCGAGGTCGGTGAGCTGGAACTCAATCGCAACCCGCTCAATTACTTCGCTGAGGTTGAGCAAGCCGCATTCGGTCCTAGCAATATGGTGCCGGGTGTTGGTCTGTCGCCGGATCGCATGCTGCAAGGCCGAGTATTCGCGTATGCGGATGCACATCGCTACCGTGTTGGTACCAACCACCAGCAACTGCCAGTGAACGCGCCTCGCAGTCCTGTAAACACCTATCAGCGTGATGGCTCCATGGCTTTTGGAAGCAATGGCGGTGCGGCACCGAACTACGAGCCGAACAGCTATGTGGAGGCACCTAAACAGGCGCCTCGTTATGCCGAGCCTGCGTTGGCTGTAAGCGGGGCTGCCGATCGCTATGACCATCGTGAGGACACCGACTACTACAGCCACGCTGGTGCACTTTTCCGATTGATGAGCGATGAGCAGAAAAACTTGCTGGTCAGCAACATCGCTGGAGCAATGGCAGGTGTGTCGAGTGATGTGGTCGACCGGCAGTTGCAGCATTTCTTCAAGGCCGACCCGGCGTATGGAGAAGCAATCGCAACGCTACTCAACGTACAGCTTAACGAAGTCTAAATGAGAAGCAGAACCGCCCTTATTAGGGCGGTTTTTGCGTTATTTCAGCTGGTTTTCTCAGAATATCTTCGCTTTTATTGCGTCTGCCGAGTGACGTTGCAGCCCGGTTGGTTCAAACTACAGACTTTAAAGCAGGGAGATGTAGGGCGATGCAAGGCCACCCAGACGTTATCGATTACCTCAACACGTTGCTGACCGGCGAGCTGGCCGCGCGTGATCAATATTTCGTCCACTCGCGGATGTATGAGGACTGGGGTTTCACCAAGCTCTACGAACGTATCAACCATGAAATGGAAGAAGAAGCAGGTCATGCTGATGCGCTGATGCGTCGCATCCTGATGCTAGAAGGCACACCGCGCATGCGTCCGGACGACCTCGATGTCGGCACCACCGTACCGGAAATGCTCGAAGCGGATCTGCGTCTCGAGTACAAAGTTCGCGCCGCTCTGTGCAAAGGTATTGAGCTTTGCGAGCAGCACCAGGATTACGTTAGCCGCGAAATGCTACGCATCCAGCTCAACGACACCGAAGAAGATCACACTTACTGGCTGGAGAAGCAGCTGGGTCTGATCAAGTTGATCGGTCTCGAGAACTACCTGCAATCCCACACCTGATCTCAGCGAATACAAAAAAGCCCCTGTCACCGATAAAGTGACAGGGGCTTTTTCATTGCGTCAGGTCAGGCGCGATCACGCTCCAGCAGCGGCTTGAGGTAGTAACCCGTGTGAGACTGCTTCATTTCGGCCACCTCTTCGGGTGTGCCGACCGCAATGATCTGTCCACCCTTTGACCCGCCTTCCGGCCCCAGATCCACCAGCCAGTCGGCGGTCTTGATCACGTCCAGGTTGTGTTCGATGACGACGACTGTGTTGCCGTGGTCGCGCAATCGATGCAGTACGTCGAGCAGTTGCTGGATGTCCGCGAAATGCAGCCCTGTCGTCGGCTCGTCAAGGATGTACAACGTCTTGCCGGTATCGCGCTTGGAGAGCTCGCGGGACAGTTTGACCCGCTGGGCCTCACCACCGGACAAGGTTGTCGCCGATTGCCCCAGCTTGATGTACGACAGGCCGACGTCCATCAACGTTTGCAGCTTGCGCGCCAGCGCCGGTACAGCGTCGAAGAACTCACGCGCTTCCTCGATGGTCATCTCAAGCGTTTCATGGATGCTCTTGCCCTTGTATTTGATCTCAAGGGTTTCACGGTTGTAGCGTTTGCTCTTGCAAACATCGCATGGGACATAGATGTCGGGCAGAAAGTGCATTTCAACCTTGATCAAGCCATCGCCCTGGCAAGCTTCGCAGCGACCGCCCTTCACGTTGAAGGAGAAACGCCCGGGGCCATAACCGCGGGAACGTGATTCAGGCACGCCAGCGAACAACTCGCGAATCGGCGTGAACAAACCGGTGTAAGTCGCGGGGTTGGAGCGCGGCGTGCGACCGATCGGGCTCTGATCGATGTCGACAACTTTGTCCAGATGCTCCAGTCCCTTGATGCTGTCGTGGGCCGCGGCTTCCAGCGTGGTTGCGCCATTCAGAGCCGTGGCGCTCAGTGGGAAAAGCGTGTTGTTGATCAGCGTCGATTTGCCCGAGCCGGAGACTCCGGTCACGCATGTCAGCAGGCCGATCGGGATTTCCAGGTCGACATTGCGCAAGTTGTTGCCGCGAGCGCCCTTGAGCGACAACGACAACTTCTTGTTGCGGGGCGTGCGTTTGGCGGGTACCTGGATTTTCACCCGGCCCGACAGGTACTTGCCGGTCAGGGAGTCCGGGTGGGCCATGACTTCGGCCGGTGTACCTTCGGCGACGATATGACCGCCGTGAACCCCGGCGCCTGGGCCGATATCCACCACGTAGTCGGCCAGACGGATCGCATCTTCGTCGTGTTCGACGACGATCACCGTGTTGCCGATGTCGCGCAGGTGCTTGAGGGTACCCAGTAGCCGGTCGTTATCACGCTGGTGAAGGCCGATCGATGGTTCGTCGAGGATGTACAGAACGCCCACCAGCCCAGCGCCGATCTGGCTCGCCAGACGAATACGCTGCGCTTCACCACCGGACAGCGTGTCCGCGCTGCGATCCAGCGACAGATAGTCGAGGCCGACGTTGACCAGGAACTGAAGGCGTTCGCGGATTTCCTTGAGAATCTTGTCGGCGATTTCCCCGCGACGGCCGGTCAGTTTCAGGCCACCGAAGTAGTCACAGGCATCGCCGATCGGCAGATTGGTGACTGCCGGCAAGGTTTTCTCACCGACCCACACATGCCGCGCCTCACGGCGCAAGCGTGTACCGCGGCAGTCCGGACACGACTGGGTGCTGAGGAACTTGGCCAGTTCTTCACGCACCGAGGCCGATTCGGTTTCGCGGTAGCGCCGCTCCAGATTCGGCACAATGCCTTCGAACGGGTGCGAGCGTTTGACGATGTCGCCACGGTCGTTCAGGTACTTGAAGTCGACGTTCTGCGAGCCACTGCCGTGCAGGATCTGCTTTTGCTGATCGGCCGGCAGTTCGTTGAATGGCACTTCCAGACTGAACTTGAAGTGGGAGGCCAGTGACCCGAGCATCTGGAAGTAATAGACGTTGCGGCGGTCCCAGCCACGTATCGCGCCTTCGGCCAGCGTCAGTTCGCCATTGACCAGCCGCTTGATGTCAAAGAACTGCTTCACACCCAAACCATCGCAAGTCGGGCAGGCGCCGGCCGGGTTGTTGAAGGAAAACAGCTTCGGTTCGAGTTCGCTGATGGCGTGACCGCAAATCGGGCAGGCGAAGCGTGCGGAGAAGATCATCTCTTCGCCGGGCTCGTCGTCCATCGGCGCCACGAGGGCGATGCCGTCCGCCAGTTTCAGTGCGGTCTCGAAGGATTCGGCCAGACGCTGCTGCAGGTCGGGACGGACCTTGAACCGGTCGACCACGACATCAATGGAGTGCTTCTTCTGTTTGTCGAGCTTGGGCGCTTCGTCCAGCTCATACAGCTTGCCGTTGATCCGGGCGCGTACAAACCCTTGGGCGCGCAGCTCTTCAAAGACCGACAGATGTTCGCCTTTACGCTCGCGGATGACCGGGGCCAACAGCATCAGTTTGCTGCCCTCTGGTTCGGCGAGGACCAGATCGACCATCTGGCTGACAGTCTGCGCTTCCAGCGGAATGTCATGGTCCGGGCAACGCGGAATACCCACGCGTGCATACAGCAAACGCAGGTAGTCGTAGATTTCGGTGATGGTGCCGACGGTCGAGCGCGGGTTGTGGGAGGTCGATTTCTGTTCGATGGAGATCGCGGGCGAAAGGCCTTCGATGGTGTCGACGTCGGGCTTTTCCATCATCGACAGGAACTGGCGGGCATACGCCGACAGCGATTCGACGTAGCGGCGCTGGCCTTCGGCGTACAACGTGTCGAACGCCAGGGAAGACTTGCCGGAGCCGGACAGGCCGGTGATGACGATCAGCTTGTCCCGTGGCAGGGTCAGGTCGATGTTCTTCAGGTTGTGGGTACGGGCCCCACGAATCAGGATCTTGTCCAAAGTGGCCTCGCTCGGCGGGCGTCGAAAACGTAGGAGTATACGGCCAAATACTGGATGGATGCACACTATCGAATGATGTCATTGCAGGCTTACATGAAAGCTCTGTCATCTACACGCGGCAAAGCGTCGCGATATACCCTGCCAATCGATGGGACTGGTAGAATCGCCGCCGGTTCACATGAGGTTTTTCCATGCACGATCCCCACAGCGAACGCATGAGTGGCAGCGAGACCCGCGCAGCGAGCGGTCTGGCCCTGGTGTTCGCCTTCCGTATGCTTGGCATGTTCATGGTGTTGCCGGTGCTGGCGACCTATGGCATGGACCTGGCAGGCGCGACCCCGGCCCTGATCGGGCTGGCGATTGGCGCTTATGGCCTGACCCAGGCGATTTTCCAGATTCCCTTTGGTTTCATTTCCGACCGTATCGGTCGCCGCCCGGTGATCTACCTTGGGCTGATCATCTTCGCCCTGGGCAGCGTATTGGCGGCCAACGCCGATTCGATCTGGGGCGTGATCGCCGGTCGCATCCTGCAGGGCGCCGGGGCGATTTCCGCAGCGGTCATGGCGTTGCTGTCGGACCTGACCCGCGAACAGCACCGGACCAAGGCCATGGCCATGATCGGTATGACCATCGGTCTGTCGTTCGCCGTCGCCATGGTCGTGGGGCCATTGCTGACCCGTGCCTTCGGCCTGTCCGGGCTGTTTCTTGCCACGGGCGGCATGGCGCTGTTGGGCATTGTGATCGTGATGTTCATGGTGCCGCGCTCCACCGGGCCGTTGCAGCATCGCGAGTCCGGCGTGGCGCGCCAGGCTTTGATTCCTACCCTCAAACACCCGGACCTGCTGCGTCTGGATCTGGGGATTTTTGTCCTGCATGCAATGCTGATGTCGAGCTTCGTTGCCTTGCCGCTGGCGCTGGTGGAAAAAGCCGGGCTGCCCAAGGAGCAGCATTGGTGGGTGTACCTGACTGCGTTGCTGATTTCTTTCTTCGCCATGATTCCGTTCATTATCTACGGCGAGAAGCGACGCAAAATGAAACGAGTTTTACTCGGCGCCGTCGTGACGCTGATGCTCACTGAGCTATTCTTCTGGCAGTTTGGCGATAGCTTGCGGACTCTGGTGATCGGTACGGTGGTGTTCTTCACCGCGTTCAATCTGCTAGAAGCTTCACTGCCATCGCTGATCAGCAAGGTTTCACCGGCCGGCGGCAAAGGCACGGCGATGGGGGTGTATTCCACCAGTCAGTTCCTCGGATCGGCATTGGGCGGGATACTCGGCGGCTGGTTGTTCCAGCATGGCGGTTTGTCGGTTGTCTTCCTGGGATGTGCCGGGCTGGCTGCACTTTGGTTGGTCTTTGCTGTTACCATGCGCGAACCTCCCTATGTAACGAGCCTGCGCTTGCCGTTGTCGCCCGAAGCGATTCGTGAAGCTGGCCTGATCGAGCGCCTCAAGGCCGTCGTAGGGGTAACAGATGCAATTGTCGTTGCCGATGAAGCCGCCATTTACATCAAACTGGACACAGAATTATTGGATCGCACCACTCTCGAGCGTCTGGTGAACAACCCGGCCGCGACAGCGTGCGAAGCCTAGGAGAACGCAATGGCCCGTGGGGTTAACAAAGTCATATTGGTCGGCACTTGCGGCCAGGATCCTGAAGTTCGCTACCTGCCCAATGGCAACGCCGTGACCAACCTGAGTCTGGCGACCAGCGAGCAATGGACTGACAAGCAAACCGGTCAGAAAGTCGAAAAGACCGAATGGCACCGTGTGTCGATGTTCGGCAAGGTCGCAGAAATCGCTGGCGAGTACCTGCGTAAAGGTTCGCAGGTCTACATCGAAGGCAAACTGCAGACCCGCGAGTGGGAAAAAGACGGTATCAAGCGTTACACCACTGAAATCG
>NZ_RCOE01000040.1:0-637 GCF_004321495.1 Pseudomonas sp. Sample_10 | reverse complement strand
CCGATGATCACCACCGGCACCACCATCGGCGAAATCACCAGCGCCATCACCAGCGCCTTGCCCGGGAAGTCACCACGGGTCAGGCCGATGGCCGCCAGCGTCCCGAAGATCATTGCCAGCACCGTCGCCGCGGGAGCGACGATGATGCTGTTCTTCAGGGCGCGCATCCATTCCGCCGACGCGAAGAAATCGTGGTACCACTGCAGCGAGAAGCCTTGCAGCGGGTACACCAGGAAGCTGCCGGAGTTGAACGACAGCGGAATGATCACCAGCACCGGCAGGATCAGGAACAACAGAATCAAGCCGCAGAGAATCCGCAAGCTGTAGAACCACACCCGTTCGATGGGCGACATGTAAGGACTCAGCATTTCGTTCTCCCCTTAGCTCAGGCGCAGGCGGCTCGCGCCCACCAGCCAGCTGTAAATCAGATAAAGCACGACCGTCGCCAGCAACAGCAGGCCGCCCAGCGCGGTCGCCATGCCCCAGTTGATGCTGGTGTTGGTGTAGAACGCGACGAAGTAGCTGACCATTTGATCGTTCGGGCTGCCCAGCAACGCCGGGGTGATGTAGTAGCCGATGGCGAGGATGAACACCAACAGGCAACCGGCGCCGACACCGGCATAGGTCTGCGGGAAGT
>NZ_RCOE01000153.1:0-21005 GCF_004321495.1 Pseudomonas sp. Sample_10 | reverse complement strand
TGCGGTTGAACAGGATGATCGGCACAATCAGGATCGCCAGCATCACCACCGCCAGGGCGGACGCCACCGGCCAGTCACGGTTGTTGAAGAACTCTTGCCAGAGCACTTTACCGATCATCAGGGTTTCCGGACCGCCGAGCAGTTCCGGGATCACAAACTCACCCACCACCGGGATGAACACCAGCATGCAGCCGGCGATGATGCCGTTTTTCGACAGCGGCACGGTGATTTTCCAGAAGCTGTTGAAGGTGCTCGAACCCAGGTCCGAAGCGGCTTCCAGCAGACTCGTGTCGTGCTTCACCAGGTTGGCGTACAGCGGCAGGATCATGAACGGCAGATAGGAGTAAACGACACCAATGTAAACCGCGAGGTTGGTGTTGAGGATCTGCAGCGGTTCGTCGATCCAGCCCATGCTCATCAGGAAACCGTTGAGCAGGCCGTTGTTGCTGAGGATGCCCATCCACGCATAGACGCGGATCAGGATCGCGGTCCAGGTCGGCATCATGATCAGCAGCACAAGCACCGTTTGCAGCTCTTTGCGGGCGCTGGCAATGGCGTAGGCCATCGGGTAGCCGATCAGCAGGCAGAGGATGGTGCTGATCAGCGCCATCTTCAGCGAGCCGAGGTACGCGGCGATGTACAACTCGTCATCGCCCAGCATCGCGTAGTTGCCCAGGTTCAGCAGCAACTGCAGCTTCTGTTCGGCGTAGCTGTAGATTTCAGTGTACGGCGGGATGGCCACGTCGGCTTCGGCAAAGCTGATCTTCAGAACGATGAAAAACGGCAACATGAAGAACAGGAACAGCCAGATGAAGGGAACCCCGATGACCAACTGGCGGCCACCGGGAATTATTCGATTGAGACGGCGTTTGAATTTGCGCATGTTCATGAGCGAAGTACCACGCCGCTATCGTCTTCCCAGTACACGTAGACCTGATCACCCCAGGTCGGACGCTGCCCGCGACGTTCGGCGTTGGCAACGAATGACTGCACCAGCTTGCCGCTTGGCAACTCGACGTAGAACACCGAGTGCCCGCCCAGGTAAGCGATGTCGTGCACCTTGCCGCTGGACCAGTTGTACTGGCAGGTCGGCATGTCGGCGGTGACCAGCAGTTTTTCCGGACGGATCGCGTAGGTCACCGACTTGTCCTGCACCGAAGTGCTGATGCCGTGGCCGACGTAGATCTGCCGGTCCAGGTCTTTGCAGGTGATGATCGCGTGGCCTTCGGCGTCGTCGATCACTTCACCTTCGAAGATGTTGACGTTGCCGATGAATTCGCAGACCAGGCGACTGGTCGGGGTCTCGTAGATGTCGATCGGGCTACCGATCTGGGCGATCCAGCCCAGGTGCATGATCGCGATGCGCTCGGCCATGGTCATGGCTTCTTCCTGGTCGTGGGTCACCATGACGCAGGTCACGCCGACGCGCTCGATGATCTCGACCAGTTCCAGCTGCATTTGCGAACGCAGTTTTTTATCCAGTGCGCCCATCGGTTCATCGAGCAACAGCAGCTTCGGCCGCTTGGCCAGGGAACGCGCCAGTGCCACACGCTGACGCTGGCCACCGGATAACTGATGCGGCTTGCGCTTGGCGTACTGGGTCATTTGCACGAGCTTGAGCATGTCGGCCACACGGGCGTCGATTTCGGCGGCTGGCAGTTTGTCCTGCTTGAGGCCGAAAGCGATGTTCTGCGCTACGGTCATGTGCGGGAACAGGGCGTAGGACTGGAACATCATGTTGATCGGCCGCTCGTACGGCGGCATGTCGGTGATGTCTACGCCATCGAGGAAGATGCGCCCCTCCGTGGGCCGTTCGAAACCTGCGAGCATGCGCAGCAGGGTGGATTTGCCCGATCCCGAACCGCCGAGCAGGGCGAAAATCTCGCCTTTCTTGATTTCCAGGGACACATCGTCCACGGCAATCGTCTCGTCGAACTTCTTCGTGACCCGGTCGATTTTGACCAACACCTGTTTAGGTGACTGGTCGCCCTCGAGGGCTTTCTTATAGGCGCCGGAGGCAACTGCCATTTACGAAACTCCCAAAAAAAAAGAGTGCAGTTCGCTCAAGGTGAGCCAACTTTGGATAGTTTGAGCCTTGAAGCTATTTGCCCGACTTGACCTTGGTCCAGCTGCGGGTCATCAAACGTTGAATATTCGGTGGCAGCTCGATGGACACGTAGGTCTTGTCGAGCACGGCCTGCGGTGGGTAAACCGCTTCGTCGGTGCGAATGGACTGTTCCATCAGTTTGTCCGACCCGGGGTTAGGGTTGGCGTAGCCGACGTAATCACTGACCTGGGCAATAACCTCAGGTTTGAGCAAATAGTTGATGAACGCGTGGGCCTGCTTGACGTTGGCCGCATCCTTGGGGATCGCCAGCATGTCGAACCACAGCGCACCGCCTTCCTTGGGAATCGAGTAGGCGATGTTCACGCCTTTCTTGGCTTCATCGGCGCGGTTCTTCGCCTGGAACATGTCGCCGGAGAAACCGATCGCGACGCAGATATCACCGTTGGCCAGATCCGCAATGTATTTGGAGGAGTGGAAGTAGGTCACGTAAGGCCGTACCGCCAGCAACTTGGCTTCAGCCTTCTTGTAATCTTCAGGGTTGGTGCTGTTGGCGTCGAGGCCCATGTAGTTGAGCACCGTCGGCATCATTTCATCGGCCGAATCGAGGAACGCCACACCGCAACTTTGCAGCTTCTTGATGTTTTCAGGTTCGAAGACGGCGGCCCACGAATCGATCGTGTCGACCCCCAGCACGGCCTTGATCTTGTCGACGTTGTAACCGATGCCGTTGGTGCCCCATAGATAGGGCACGGCGTACAGGTTGCCCGGATCGTTTTGCTCCAGACGCTTGAGCAGCACCGGGTCGAGGTTCGAGTAGTTCGGCAACTGCGACTTGTCGAGCTTCTGGAACGCGCCAGCCTTGATCTGCTTGCCGAGGAAGTGGTTCGACGGCACGACGACATCGTAACCGGTACGCCCGGCAAGCAACTTGCCTTCCAGGGTCTCGTTGGAGTCGAACACGTCGTAAACCGGTTTGATCCCGGTCTCTTTCTGGAAGTCGGCCAGCGTGTTCTCGCCGATGTAGTCCGACCAGTTATAAATATGCACAGTACCGGCGGCCTGGACACTGACGGCAAGCGTCAGCCCGGCGCCGACCAGCATGGCATTGCGCAACAAAGAAAAAATAGGCAAGTGGAGGTCCTCTAAAATGAGTTGGGCCCAAGTTGCCCCGCGTTACATGACAGCCATGGCTGTATGGCAACAAAACCGGCGCGCAACTTACCCTCGAAAAACCGTTCCAGCAAAACTTTCTGTCATTTAATTAAACCTGTTGCCGCCACCGCGCAGACGACGACAACAGGTTCTTGCTTCAAACCGGCTTACTTACCGGATTTGATCTTGGTCCAGCTGCGGGTCAGGATCCGCTGGGTCGCGGCCGGCAAGTCGGCAATCGCGTACAGCTTGGCCAGCACATCGGCCGGCGGGTAGATGCCCGGGTCGGCAGTGATTTCTTTCTCAACCAGCGGCGTGGCGGCCGCGTTGCCGTTCGGGAAGCGTACGGCGTTGGTGATTTCGGCCATGATTTCCGGCTTCTGCAGGAAGGTCATGAACTTGTAGGCGCCTTCGACGTTTTCGGCATCTTTAGGGATGGCGACCATGTCGTAGAAGCTGCCGGCGCCTTCTTTCGGAATGTTGTAGCTGACTTTCACCTTGTCACCGGCTTCGGCAGCGCGTGCCTTGGCCTGGTAGATGTCACCCGAATAACCCACGGCCACGCAGATGTTGCCGTTGGCCAGGTCCGAGATGTACTTGGACGAGTGGAAGTAACCAATCGAAGGACGGATTTTCAGGAACAGCGCTTCAGCTTCGGCCAGTTGTTTCTTGTCCTGGCTGTCGGTTGGATAGCCCAGGTAGTGCAACGCCACCGGAATCATCTCGGTTGGCGAATCGAGGAAACTGATACCGCAGGATTTCAACTTCGCAGCGTTTTCAGGTTTGAACAGCAGGTCCCAGGAGTTGGTCGGCGCGTCGGCACCCAGTGCAGCCTTGACCTTCTCGGCGTTGAAACCAATACCGATCGAACCCCACATGTACGGGAAGGCGTGCTCGTTGCCCGGGTCGCTGACCGATACGGCCTTGAGCAAGTCGGTGTTCAGGTTCTTCCAGTTGGGCAGCTTGGACTTGTCCAGCTTCTGGTAAACACCTGCCTTGATCTGCTTGGCCAGGAAGTTGTTGGACGGTACGACGATGTCGTAGCCGGACTTGCCTGCCAGCAATTTGGCTTCCAGGGTTTCGTTACTGTCGAAAACGTCGTAGACCACTTTGATGCCCGACTCGTCTTCAAACTTCTTGACGGTGTCCGGAGCGATGTAGTCGGACCAGTTATAGACGTGCAACACCTTGTCGTCCGCCTGAACCGCGCCCGCCATAATACCCATCAGGGACATGGCGAGAAGAGTCTTGCCAGCAAGCTTTTTGCCTAATGCCTTCATGCGTTAATGCTCCAAATTTTTCTTTTTTGAACCACTTTGTTCAGCGGCCGAACCCCGACAACTGGAACCGCGGCTAGTCTGGCAAGATCCGAGGCGGTCTTTCAAGAAAAGGCCAACCTTTCTGACTGCCCCGAGCGAAGGTGCAGCGGCGCCTTCGCTCAGAGCCTAGCACTTAGCCTTGCAACGCACTCAGGGTGAGGTCCAGACACTTGCGAGCTTTCGTTACCAGTTCGTCGATTTCCGCAGGCGTAATCACCAGTGGCGGCGCGATGATCATGGTGTCACCGACTGCCCGCATGATCAGGCCATTATCGAAGCAGAACTGTCGGCAGATCATGCCCACTCCCTTGCCTTCGTAGCGCTTGCGCGTGGCCTTGTCCTGAACCAGTTCGATGGCCCCCAACAGACCCACCCCGCGAACTTCACCCACCAGCGGATGATCGTTCAGTTCCCGCAGACGCTTTTGCAAATACGGTGCCGTTTCGGTCTTCACGCGTTCGACAATTTTCTCGTCGCGCATGATGCGGATGTTTTCCAGCGCCACCGCGGCGGCCACCGGATGACCGGAGTAGGTGAAACCGTGGTTGAAGTCGCCGCCCTCGTTGAGGACTGCCACCACTTCGTCACGCACGATCAGCCCACCCATCGGGATGTAGCCGGAGGTCAGGCCCTTGGCGATGGTCATCATGTCGGGCTTGAGGTCGTAGAAATCGCTGCCGAACCACTCGCCGGTGCGGCCGAAACCACAAATCACCTCGTCGGCCACGAACAGGATGTCGTATTTGGCGAGGATTTCCTTGATGCGCGGCCAGTAGCTGTCAGGCGGAATGATCACGCCGCCAGCGCCCTGGATCGGTTCGGCGATAAAGGCACCAACGTTGTCGACGCCGACTTCCAGGATCTTCTCTTCCAGCTGATTGGCAGCCCAGATCCCGAACTCTTCAGGCGTCATGTCACCGCCCTCAGTGAACCAGTAAGGCTGCGCGATATGGACGATGCCCGGGATCGGCAAGTCGCCCTGTTCGTGCATGTAGGTCATGCCGCCCAGGCTGGCGCCGGCCACGGTGGAACCGTGATAGCCGTTCTTGCGGCTGATGATGACTTTCTTGTTCGGCTGGCCCTTGATTGCCCAGTAGTGGCGGACCATGCGCAGCATGGTGTCGT
Source organism: Pseudomonas sp. Sample_10 (assembly GCF_004321495.1). Classification (NCBI taxonomy): domain Bacteria; kingdom Pseudomonadati; phylum Pseudomonadota; class Gammaproteobacteria; order Pseudomonadales; family Pseudomonadaceae; genus Pseudomonas; species Pseudomonas sp. Sample_10. The sequence continues at coordinate 15,341 of NZ_RCOE01000153.1, read as the reverse complement.
TGCCTTCGGAGCCGGAACCGGTGAAGAACACGTGGTTCATGCCTTGCGGCGCGATGTCGGCGATGGCCTTGGCCAGTTCGAGTACTGGCGGGTGCGCGGTCTGGAAAAACAGGTTGTAGTAAGGCAGTTCGCGCATCTGTTTGCTGGCGGCGTCTGCCAGTTCTTCACGACCGTAACCGATTGCCACACACCACAGACCGGCCATGCCGTCGAGAATCTGGTTGCCCTCGCTGTCCCACAGGTACACGCCCTTGGCGTTGGTGATGATCCGCGGGCCTTTCTCTTTCAGCTGCTTGAAATCGCTGAACGGGGCCAGGTGGTGATCATTGCTCAGGGTTTGCCATTGGCGGGTTTGCGGGTTGTTGCTGGTCATGTGAATCTCCTAAAAATCCAGGTGAAGGCGCGCCGCGGGACAACGGCGGCGCCCGGCGTGTCAGACGGCAAAGAGCAGGAACTCCCGTTCCCACGAACTGATCACGCGCTTGAAGTTTTCATGCTCGGCCCGCTTGACCGCTACGTAGCCAGTGATGAAGTTGGTGCCCAGGTACTTCTCGATGGTTTTGCTGTTTTCCATGCGTTCCAGTGCGTCTTCGATGGTCAGCGGCAAACGCAGGTTACGGCGCTCATAACCACGGCCGACTACCGGTGCGCTCGGGTTCATGCCTTCGACCATGCCGATGTAACCGCACAGCAGGCTCGCGGCAATCGCCAGGTACGGGTTGGCATCGGCGCCCGGCAGGCGGTTTTCAACCCGACGGTTTTGCGGCCCGGCGTCCGGAACGCGCAGGCCCACGGTGCGGTTCTCTTCGCCCCACTCGACGTTGACCGGCGCCGACGTGTCGGGCAGGAATCGGCGGAACGAGTTGACGTTGGGTGCAAACAGCGGCAACAGCTCGGGAATGAGTTTCTGCAAGCCACCGATGTGGTGCAGGAACAACGAACTCATGGTCCCGTCTTCATTGGAGAAGATGTTTTTGCCGGTCTCGATGTCGATGATGCTCTGGTGCAAGTGCATGGCACTGCCCGGCTCACCGGTCATTGGCTTGGCCATGAAGGTGGCCGCCACGTCGTGCTTGAGCGCGGCTTCGCGCATGGTGCGCTTGAACACCAGAATCTGATCAGCCAGGGACAAGGCATCGCCGTGACGGAAGTTGATTTCCATCTGCGCCGTGCCGTCCTCGTGGATCAGCGTGTCGAGATCCAGCTCCTGCAATTCACACCAGTCGTAGACGTCTTCGAACAGCGGATCGAATTCGTTCGCCGCCTCGATGGAGAACGACTGGCGACCGGTTTCCGGGCGGCCGGAGCGGCCGATCGGCGGTTGCAACGGGTAGTCCGGGTCGTCGCTGCGCTTGGTCAGGTAAAACTCCATTTCTGGCGCCACGATCGGCTGCCAGCCCTTGTCGGCATAGAGTTTCAGGACTTTCTTGAGCACGTTGCGCGGCGACAGCTCGATCGGGTTGCCTTGTTTGTCGTAGGTGTCGTGGATAACGATAGCGGTCGGCTCGATGGCCCAAGGCACCACATATACCGCGCTCTGGTCGGGGCGGCAGATCATGTCGATGTCGGCCGGGTCGAGCAGCTCGTAATAGATGTCGTCTTCGACGTAATCGCCCGTCACGGTCTGCAACAGCACACTTTCTGGCAGGCGCATGCCTTTTTCGGCGATGAATTTGTTGGTCGGCGAAATCTTGCCCCGGGTGATCCCGGTCAAGTCGGCGATCATGCATTCGACTTCTGTGATCTTGTGGTCTTTCAACCAATCGGTGAGCTGGTCGAGGTTGTTACTCATAAATGCCTCTAGGCTTTGAGTTTCCTGACTCTTGGGAGTCAGGCGATAGTTGACGCATCGGCGTCGCGTTGAAATACGGGTTTGCGACAGGCTATCGTGTTCTTCGCGCTCCGCAAGGCAAATGCCAGGCGTGCAGAATCGCGAGCGGTGCCCTGCGCCATGGCTGAGCTGCTATTGTGAATCGGTTCTATATTGAATGGAGTAACCGTAATGGGGGTGCCATCAGGGCCGTCCAGAATATCGGACGGGAACAGCCGAACCGTCAGGGACGTGAGGTTCGCCGGCAGGGCCGAAGCTGCCGGGACCGCGGTGCGCACGCAAGTGTCGCCACTCATGTGATAAGCATGCAGACCGATCTGTCTTGAGCAGTCGGTGACGCCGATTATCGGCAGGCGAGACATGAAGCACCCCGGTATTATTGCTGTTATGGGTTTGATTCGAGCTTAGCCTTGTTCATTTTTTTACACAACACCCCCGTAAAAAATACAACACGGCCCGCTCAAGCCCGCGGGCGCCACCGAGGCCAAGGGCATAAAAACGCCCCAAAGTGCCTCAAAAAAGCCACGCGAGCGCTTTTTTAGGGCAAAAAAGGCCTCGCTTGACTTCGGCATGCCGTTCGGGTTGACTGGAATCCGAAAAGATCAATGATTGATATTTTTAACAACAAAGGTGTTGCATCATGTCGGTACCCCCGCGTGCCGTTCAGCTTAACGAAGCGAACGCGTTCCTTAAGGAACATCCTGAGGTTCTGTACGTTGACCTTCTGATTGCGGATATGAATGGTGTGGTGCGCGGCAAGCGCATCGAACGCACCAGCCTCCACAAGGTTTACGAGAAAGGCATCAACCTGCCGGCCTCTCTATTTGCTCTGGATATCAATGGCTCGACGGTGGAAAGCACCGGCCTGGGCCTGGACATCGGCGATGCTGACCGAATCTGTTATCCAATCCCCGACACCCTGTGCAATGAGCCCTGGCAGAAGCGCCCGACCGCGCAACTGTTGATGACCATGCACGAACTCGAAGGTGACCCTTTCTTCGCCGACCCGCGCGAAGTGCTGCGACAGGTGGTGACCAAGTTCGATGAGATGGGCTTGACCATCTGCGCCGCGTTCGAACTGGAGTTCTACCTGATCGACCAGGAGAACGTGAACGGTCGTCCGCAACCGCCCCGCTCGCCGATTTCCGGCAAACGCCCGCATTCGACACAGGTCTACCTGATCGACGACCTCGACGAGTACGTCGACTGCCTCCAGGACATTCTGGAAGGTGCAAAAGAGCAAGGCATCCCGGCCGACGCCATCGTCAAGGAAAGTGCCCCGGCGCAGTTCGAAGTGAACCTGCACCACGTGGCCGACCCGATCAAGGCCTGCGATTACGCCGTCCTGCTCAAGCGCCTGATCAAGAACATCGCCTACGACCATGAAATGGACACCACCTTCATGGCCAAGCCTTACCCGGGCCAGGCGGGCAACGGGCTGCACGTCCACATCTCGATTCTCGACAAAGATGGCAAAAACATTTTTGCCAGTGAGGATCCCGAGCAGAACGCCGCACTGCGTCACGCGATCGGCGGTGTGCTCGAGACCCTACCGGCGCAGATGGCTTTCCTCTGCCCGAACGTCAACTCGTACCGTCGTTTCGGCGCACAGTTCTACGTGCCGAACTCACCGTGCTGGGGCCTGGACAACCGCACCGTAGCGATTCGTGTGCCGACCGGTTCATCCGATGCCGTACGCATCGAGCACCGCGTGGCCGGTGCCGACGCCAACCCGTACCTGCTGATGGCTTCGGTCCTGGCGGGCGTGCACCACGGCCTGGTCAACAAGATCGAGCCGAACGCACCGGTGGAAGGCAACAGCTACGAGCAGAACGAGCAAAGCCTGCCGAACAACCTGCGTGATGCATTGCGCGAGCTGGACGACAGTGAAGTGATGGCCAAATACATCGATCCGAAATACATCGATATCTTCGTCGCGTGCAAAGAGAGCGAGCTGGAGGAGTTCGAACACTCCATCTCCGACCTTGAGTACAACTGGTATTTGCATACCGTATAAGCGGGTGCAGTAAAAAGAACGCCGCAGGCTTGTTAAGGCTTGCGGCGTTTTTTATGGCCGACATTAAACCCTGTGGCGAGGGAGCTTGCTCCCGCTGGAGGCCGAAGGACTCCCTGTCATTCGCGAGACGAACCTTTCAGGCATGTCGCATTGACTGGTTTTGGGGCCGCTCCGCTGCCCAGCGGGAGCAAGCTCCCTCGCCACAAGGTCAATGCCCACTTCTGGGATATGGAACATCTGCCTGCACTGCGTACAATGCCCGCTGCCCCGCAGGAGACTTCAATGACACGCGTAGCCACTCCCCGCAAACCCCGCGCCCGCAGCCAGGCGCGAATCGATTCGATCCTCGATGCCGCTCGCACCTTGCTGGCCGCCGAGGGTGTGGCCAGCCTGTCGATCTACAGCGTTGCCGAGCGGGCGGAGATCCCGCCCTCTTCCGTCTACCATTTTTTCGCCAGCGTACCGGCCTTGCTGGAAGCACTGACCGCCGACGTCCACGCCGCCTTCCGCGCCTGCCTGCAAGCACCCATCGACCACGACGCGCTGAGCGGTTGGCGTGACCTGTCGCGGCTGGTGGAACAACGCATGCTCGACATCTACGGCGAGGATGCCGCCGCCCGCCAGTTGATCCTGGCGCAACACGGCCTGACCGAAGTCACCCAGGCCGACCGCCAGCACGACATCGAACTGGGCGACCTGATGCACAAGCTCTTCAATCACCACTTCGAACTGCCGAAACTGCCAGATGATGTCGATGTGTTTGCCCTGGCCATGGAGCTGGGGGATCGAGTGTACGCGCGCTCGGTGCAACAGCACGGGCAGATCACACCGCGCATGGCCGAAGAAGGGATGCGGGTGTTTGATGCCTACCTGGGGCTTTATTTGCCGCCCTATTTACCAAAGCGCGAAGTGCTTTGATCGTTCCCACGCTCTGCGTGGGAATGCCTCTTCGGACGCTCCGCGTTCGGCTTTTGGGACGCAGAGCGTCCCGGGCTGCATTCCCACGCAGAGCGTGGGAACGATCAGGGCTCAAACCCTCCAGGGTTGTCGTTTACGCGCACGGCTTACAACTTGGCGATCGACACCTCGGTGGATTTCACAAACGCGATCACTTCACTGCCCACCGCCAATTCCAGCTCTTTCACCGAACGGGTGGTGATCACCGAAGTGACGATGCCGGAAGCGGTCTGTACGTCGATTTCCGAGAGCACGTCACCGAGGACGATTTCCTTGATCGAGCCTTTGAACTGGTTGCGTACGTTGATGGCCTTGATAGTCATGATATTGATTCCTGTGGTTGGATAAGACTTGGGTTACTGGGCCCAACGCAACTGCGTAGGCAAGGGTGAAACAGGTTCCGGTTCCGGTGGTTGGCCGGGCAGTGACAGCACGCGGTTGAGAACTTCGGTCTCCAGTGCTGCCAGCCTATGAGAGCCACGAACCCGAGGGCGTGGCAGCTCAACGTGCAGGTCGAGGCCGACTTCGCCGTCTTCGATGAGAATCACCCGATCGGCAATCGCTACGGCTTCGCTGACGTCGTGCGTCACCAGCAACACGGTGAAGCCGTGTTGCTGCCAGAGCCGTTCGATCAGTTGCTGCATTTCGATGCGGGTCAGGGCATCGAGCGCGCCCAACGGCTCGTCGAGCAACAGCAGGCGCGGTTGATGAATCAACGCGCGAGCCAGGGCCACGCGTTGTTTCTGCCCACCGGACAGGGCCGCCGGCCACTCATGGGCGCGGTCCGCCAGGCCGACCGCTTCCAGCGCCGCCAATGCCTTGGGACGCCAGTGGCCCTTGAGACCCAGGCCGACGTTGTCGATGATCTTTTTCCACGGCAGCAACCTAGCTTCCTGGAACATCAGCCGGGTGTCTTCCCGGGCCTCGCTCAGCTTCGCGGAACCGGCCAGCAGTTCACCGCCCGTGGGCTGATCGAGACCGGCCAGCAAACGCAGCAAGGTACTTTTGCCGCAGCCGCTGCGACCGACCACGGCGACAAATTGCCCCGCCGGAATATGCAAATCGATCTCGCGCAGCACCTGGCGCGAACCAAAGGTTTTTTGCAGCTTGCGCACCGCCAGCGGAATCCCGCGCAGCAGGCGTGGAGGTTGTTGAGCGGTCATGCGGCACCTCCCTTGACGACCTGATAGGCCGGATGCCAGCGCAGCCACACGCGTTCAAGTCCACGCGCCGCGAGATCGGCCAGCTTGCCGAGCACCGCATACATCAGGATCGCCAGCACCACCACGTCGGTCTGCAAGAACTCCCGGGCATTCATCGCCAGATAGCCAATGCCGGAGCTGGCGGAAATGGTTTCGGCCACGATCAGCGTCAGCCACATAAAGCCCAGGGCAAAGCGCACGCCGACCAGAATCGAAGGCAGCGCACCCGGCAGGATCACCTGACGGAACAGACTGAAACCGGACAAGCCGTAGCTGCGCGACATTTCCACCAACGCCGGATCGACGTTGCGGATGCCGTGATAGGTGTTGAGGTAGATCGGGAACAAGGTGCCCAGGGCCACCAGGAAAATCTTCGCCGACTCGTCGATGCCGAACCACAGGATCACCAGCGGAATCAGCGCCAGGTGCGGCACGTTGCGAATCATCTGCACCGAACTGTCGAGCAGGCGTTCGCCCCACTTGGACAGACCGGTGATGAAACCCAGTGTCAGGCCAATACCGCCACCAATGGCAAAACCCAACGCGGCACGCCAACCGCTGATTGCCAGGTGTGTCCAGATCTCGCCGCTGCGTACCAGGCTCACACCGGCTTCGATCACGGCGATCGGCGCCGGCAGAATCCGTGTCGATAACCAACCCGCCGACACCGACAGCTGCCACACCGCCAGCAGCAACACCGGCAACGCCCAGGGCGCGAGGCTGTGGATAATTTTTTTCATGGCGCGCTCAACTCTGCGACGCGGCTTTGGGAAGGATGTCGTTGGCGACCATTTCGCCGAACGGGCTGACGTAACCAGCGCTTTTCGGCAACTCGGGACGCTCGATGTCCAGGTGCGGGAACAGCAACTCGGCCACGCGGTACGACTCTTCCAGGTGTGGATAACCGGAGAAGATGAACGTATCGATACCCAGATCGGCGTACTCCTTAACCCGTGCCGCCACAGTCGGCCCATCACCGACCAACGCCGTACCGGCACCGCCCCGCACCAGCCCGACGCCGGCCCAGAGATTCGGGCTGACCTCCAGGTTGTCGCGGCTGCCACCGTGCAGCGCAGCCATGCGTTGCTGGCCGACGGAATCGAAGCGCGCCAGGGAGGCCTGGGCACGGGCGATGGTGTCGTCGTCCAGGTGCGAGATCAGTCGGTCCGCCGCTTGCCAGGCCTCGGCGTTGGTTTCACGAACGATCACATGCAGGCGAATGCCGAAGCGCACGGTACGCCCGAGCTTCGCAGCTTTGGCCCGCACCTGTGCGATCTTCTCGGCCACCGCGGCCGGTGGCTCGCCCCAGGTCAACACCATTTCGACCTGTTCTGCCGCGAGGTCCTGCGCCGCTTCCGACGAACCGCCAAAGTACAGCGGCGGACGCGGTTGCTGGATCGGCGGGTACAGCAACTTCGCGCCCTTCACGCTGATGTGCTGGCCGTCGTAATCGACGGTTTCGCCTTCCAGCACGCGACGCCAGATGCGGGTGAATTCCACCGAGGCCTGATAGCGCTCTTCGTGGCTGAGGAACAGACCATCGCCGGCCAACTCTTCCGGATCACCGCCCGTGACCAGGTTGAACAGCGCACGTCCGCCGGACAAGCGATCCAGCGTAGCCGCCTGGCGTGCCGCCACCGTCGGGGAAATGATCCCGGGGCGCAGGGCGACAAGAAACTTCAAACGCTGGGTCACTGGAATCAACGACGCCGCCACCAGCCACGAATCCTCGCAGGAACGACCGGTGGGAATCAGCACACCGCCGAAACCCAGTCGATCCGCCGCTTGGGCGACTTGTTGCAGGTAACCGTGGTCAACGGCGCGAGCGCCTTCGGCGGTGCCAAGGTAATGGCCGTCGCCGTGGGTAGGCAGGAACCAGAAGATGTTGAGGCTCATGGAGTGGTCTCCTTGGGAAATCGGACTGTTACTGGGCTTTGGTGACTGAGCTTTGGGCAACGGTCGCCGGCGGCGTCCAGATCACGTCTTTGATGCTCAGCGGCTTGGGAATCAACTTGAGCTGGTAGAAGCTGTCGGCGATTTTCTGTTGCGCGGCGACCACTTCCGGGGTCAGGAACAGCGCGCCGTAGCCCTGGCGTTTCACCGAAGTCAGGGTGATGTCCGCTGGCAGGCCAAGCAGTGGCGAGACTTGTTTGGTCACATCTTGCGGGTTGGCCTTGGACCACTCGCCGACCGCGCGCACTTCTTCCACCAGGGTCTTGATCACCTCGGGATTTTTCTGCGCGTAGGGTTTGGTCGCCAGATAGAACTGATGGTTGTCGACGATGCCTTTGCCATCACGCAGGGTGCGCGCTTGCAGTTGCTGTTCGGCGGCCGCCTGGTACGGGTCCCAGATGACCCAGGCATCGACGCTGCCACGCTCGAACGCAGCACGGGCGTCGGCCGGTGGCAAGAATACGGTCTGGATATCGGTGTACTTGAGGCCGGCGTCTTCCAGTGCCCGCACCAGCAGGTAGTGCACGTTGGAGCCTTTGTTCAGGACGACTTTCTTGCCCTTGAGTTCGGCCACCGATTTGATCGGCGAATCCTTCGGCACCAGGATCGCTTCGCTGTGCGGCGCTGGCGGTTCGTAGGCGACGTAGAGCAGATCGGCGCCTGCCGCTTGGGCAAACACAGGAGGGGTTTCGCCGGTCACGCCGAAGTCGATGGAGCCGACGTTCAAGCCTTCGAGCAGCTGCGGGCCACCGGGGAATTCAGTCCATTGCACGTCCACGCCTTGGGCGGCGAGGCGTTTTTCCAGGGTGCCTTTGGCTTTGAGCAGCACCAGGGTGCCGTATTTCTGATAACCGATCCGCAGTGTCTCGGCCTGAGCTTGGGTAATGGCGCCGAAGGTAACAGCCGCAGCAAACAGAGCGACCAGACCACGACGCAAAATGACAGGGCGCATGGCGCTCTCCTATTTGCAGTTGGGTTTTGGCTGCACCTGCTTGCCCGTTGGCGGGCGAGTAAGGCCAGTACTTCAAGGGTGAAAAAGGCTCAAATGCTCCAGCGAGCACTCAACAAACGTTCATTCAACAGGTTTGGATCGAGCGGCTTGGGCCGTCGCGCCATGGCGCTGAAAAACAGCTCCAGCGATTCATTCAACCGTTGCTCAAGCTCCGGCGCCAATTGCGCCAGGGCACTGCCTTCGCCGTAAGCGATCTGGCTGTCCACGGCGAAAATGCCCTGAAGCATTTCCTGGGCCTTCAATGCCGACAGCACCGGTTTGAGCGCGTAATCCACCGCGAGCATGTGGGCGATGCTGCCGCCGGTTGCCATTGGCAACACCACCTTGTGGCTCAAGGCGCGCTCCGGCAGCAGATCCAGCACGGTTTTCAATGCACCGGAAAACGAAGCCTTGTACACCGGCGTGGCGATCAGCAAACCATCGGCGTTTTCAATTTGTTGCAGCAGGTCGACCACCTTGGGGCTGTCGAAACGTGCGTGCAGCAGGTCTTCAGCCGGGAAGTCCCGTACCTGATAACTCACCACCTCCACGCCCTGCTCTTGTAGCCAACGTTGGGAGCGATCCAGCAGAACCCCGGAACGGGAGCGCTGACTGGGACTGCCACCGAGTGAGACGACCAGCATTCAGACGATTCCTTGATTGCAGACGATTCGCGGTTTGCGATCTCGCTTTGATGGAGTGACCTTAACAGGTGATTTATATATCCATAAATCATATTTATTCATTTGGTTATGCAATATAGAAATATGAAGAATCACTTCTTTCAGACAAAAAAAAGGCCGTCGAAACGGCCTGAAATCCCCTGCTTTGTAGTTGATGATCGTTCCCACGCTCCGCGTGGGAATGCAGCCCGTGACGCTCCGCGTCACTGGACGCGGAGCGTCCCTAGAGGCATTCCCACGCGGAGCGTGGGAACGATCACATCGTCAACGATTCGGCTGCGGTGTCAGGCGCAGGTAAGGCTTCACGGCGCGATAGCCTTTGGGAAAGCGCTGTTTGATTTCTTCTTCATCCTTGAGCGACGGCACGATCACCACCTCATCACCGTCCTGCCAGTTGGCCGGTGTGGCCACTTTGTAGTTGTCGGTGAGCTGCAGAGAATCAATCACCCGCAGGATTTCATGGAAGTTGCGACCGGTGCTCGCCGGGTAGGTAATGGTCAATCGGACCTTTTTGTTCGGGTCGATGACGAACAGCGAACGCACCGTCAGGGTGTCGTTGGCATTCGGATGGATCAGGTCGTAGAGGTCCGAAACCTTGCGGTCGGCATCGTCGAGGATCGGAAAGTTGACGACGGTGTCCTGGGTTTCGTTGATGTCGGCGATCCACTTGTGGTGCGAGTCCACCGGGTCGACTGACAGGGCAATGGCCTTGACGCCACGCTTGGCAAACTCATCCTTCAGCTTGGCCGTGAAGCCCAGTTCGGTGGTGCACACCGGGGTGAAATCCGCCGGATGGGAAAACAGCACACCCCAGCTATCACCCAGCCATTGGTGGAAACGGATGGTGCCGGCGCTGGAATCCTGTTCGAAATCGGGGGCGATATCGCCGAGTCTGATGCCCATGGTGTAGCTCCTGGTGAGTGCTGGATGAACTCAACTGTGCCTGTGTTTTTTATTCATTAAAAAGAATAAATATCGATTTGTTTAGACCGAAAAGAAATATTAAAGAACTGTTCACTGGACGGATGAACGCAACCCGCCGAACATCGGCCACAAGGTTCGAGAAGGCCTTGAGTTGCTGCAAAAGAGGGAATTTCGAGGCGGGATTACGGGGGTGACCCCGTCTTGAAACGCAAAAAGCCCCGCCCGGCGTGATGCCGGGCGGGGCATTTTTTTTCTCGCTTACGCGTGCGCTTTTACAACAGCGGAATCGAGTAGCTGACGATCAGACGGTTTTCGTCCTGGGAACGGGTGTTCGGCAGGTCGGTACGCCAGGTGGCGTTTTTCCACATCAGGCCGAGGTTCTTCAGCGCGCCCGACTGCACGACGTAACCCACAGTCAGGTCGCGTTCCCACTCGGAAGCGCCGTTGGCGAGTTGACGGCCGGCGCCGTTGACCGTGTCGATGTCGTCGCCATGCAGGTAAACCACACCCGCTGTCAGGCCAGGAACACCGACCTTGGCGAAGTCAAAGGAGTAGCGCGCTTGCCAGGTTTTCTCGCCGGCACGGCCGAACTTCTGGATTTGCGAGTCGGTGATGGTGTAGTTCGACGAACCGTCGCCCTGGTTCAACCAAGGGAAGTCACTGCTGCCATTGCTGACCTGGTAACCGCCGCCGAAGGTGTGGCCGGCCACGGTGTACAGGAACAGGCCGCTGTACAGATTGTTGTCGACCTTGCCCTTACCGTTAGGCGCGTTGTAGTTGCCCGTCGTGTAGTACAACGGATCGTGACCGTTGGCGCCGTCGTCGGAGCTGTTGAAGTAGCGGAAGTCCGACTTCAATACGCCCGGGCCGATTGCCCAGTTATGCACCAGTCCGAGGAAGTGCTGTTTGTAGAACTCTTCCAGCTTGCCGTAGTAGTACTGGGCAGTCAGGTCCTTGGTGAGTTTGTAGTCACCGCCGGCATAGATGAACTTGTTGCTGTCGCGAGCAGCGGCAGTACGACCGTTGGCGCCGGAGATCGACAACTGCTGGTTGTTGCTCGAGTTACGACCTTTGACCTGCTCGATCTGACCGCCGACCAGGGTCAGGTCCTTGATGTCGCCGGACGTGATCTGGCCGCCCTGCCAGGTTTGCGGCAGCAGACGACCGTCGTTGGTCACAATGACCGGGTTCTTCGGCTGCAAGGTCCCCAGTTTCAGCTCGGTCTGAGAAACCTTGGCCTTGGCGGTCAGACCCAGGCTGGAGAAGTTATCAACCGCCTCACCGTTGGACTTGGTTGGGAACACAGTACCGCCATAAGCGTTGCCTGCCCCACCGTTGGTACCTCCGCCCGAATCCAGTTTCACGCCCAGCAGGCCGATCGCGTCGATACCGAAACCGACGGTGCCTTGGGTGTAACCGGAAATGAAACGCAGATCGAAGCCTTGGCCCCACTCTTCGTTCTTGTTCGGTTCGGCACTGCCGTCACGGAAATCCTGATTGATGTAGAAGTTGCGCAGCCCCAAGGTTGCCTTGCTGTCTTCGATGAAACCGGCGGCGCTTGCCTGCTGCGCCAAAACCCCTACGGCCACTGCCAGGGCCAAGGTGGACTTGTTCATTGTTTCGCTCCTATCGTTTTCTAATACTTGTGTTGCTGGTCCCGGGTCGTATGCCCTGGATCCGCAGACGCTTTTTGCGCCTGACCGTCGAACGCGGTCATTTTTTGGGGCGCGCAGGATACCTCTTCATAATCCGTAAAAGAATTATTGAAGTATTTTTAATCGCATTGGGAAATAAGCCCCGACAACACAGATTGGAGGTATCGGCCGAAATGCCGATTCCTGAATCGTTTTATCTCGAGGGAGGTTGCAGCTTGATCCGAGGCTTACGGTGCGTGTCGGATGGACTTACTGTAAGCGCTGACGATAAAAGCTAAAAAGAATTAAAAATTCACCTATGCAAACAATATGGAATATTGAATCGAGACGAAAAAAAACCTCGCCGTTGTGGTGAGGTTTTTTGAAAGGGGACGCTATTACATGAAGCTGTAGGTGTAGTTGAAGATCAGACGGGTCTGGTCTTCATCAAGCGTACTGGTGTTGCCACGATACATACCGTGACGCAACGTAGTACCGAAGCCTTTGAGTGGGCCGGTTTGAATCACGTAATCCACACGCAGATCGGTTTCCCGCTCGTTCAGGTCATCACCCACGCCGTTGGTGGCCTTGATGTCCCGGCCATACAGGTAAGCAGCCGACGCTTTCAGGCCTGGCACGCCCAAAGAAGCGAAGTCATAGGAGTATTGACCGTAGGTGGTGTTTTCACCGGCACGGATAAAGCTGCCCACGGTGGCATCGGTGAAGGAGTAGAAGCTTGCGCCGCCGGCACCTTCGTTACGGCCTCGACCGTCAACCACGTTAGCCTGGTTCAGGAAAACAAAACCGCCGTCATCGTTGACACGCTGGTGACCGAGCAAGAATGCACTGCCGCCCAGGGTGTAGGTGAACGTGGCGCTCCAGGTTTTGTTGTCGACTTCACCTGGCGTCTTGGCGTAACCGTTGTTGTTGTTGAACAGGTAGCCGGCCGTGCCGTTCTTGCCGTCGGAGCTGCTGTCGAAATAACGGATATCGGTCTTGAACGACTGGTTCGGTGCGATCGGGTAGACGTGCACCAGGCCCAGGAAGTTCTGCTTGTAGTAGTCTTCCAGGTTCGCGTAGTAGTACTGCAGCATCAGGTCTTTAGTGACCTTCCAGTCAGCACCGGCGTAACGGAACTGGTTGCTGTCCTGAGTACCGCCAGCCACGGCCAGACCGGTGCTGTTGCTCGATGCGCGACCGGTCGCGTGCTCCAACTGACCTACGTTGAAGGTCACGTTGTCGATTTCCTTCGAAGTCAGGGTGCCACCTTCAAAGGTTTGCGGTAGCACGCGGCTGTCGTTCGCGATCAGGATCGGCATGTTTGGCTGCAGAGCGCCACCCACGTGAGCCTCGGTCTTCGAGAAACGTGCCTTGACGTTCGCTGCCGCACGGCTCCACGAGTGTTCTGCCGAACCATCGGTGTCGCTAGGTGTGAAGGAGTTGTTGTCCGGGTGATGGCCTTTGCCGCCGTCCAGATGGATACCGACCAGCGCCTGGGCGTCGATACCAAAACCAACGACACCTTGAGTGAAACCCGACTGGTAATCGAACTTCAGGCCTTCAGCGGCCTCTCGCTGCCGGTTGGCAGGCGTGCTGGCGCCTTCCCGTTTATCGGCGTCGAAATAATAGGTGCGCGAACTGACGGAAGCCTTGCTGTCTTCGATGAAACCTGCGGCGCCTGCCTGCTGCGCCATAACCCCTACGGCCACGGCCAAAGCCAAGGTGGACTTGTTCATTGTGAAGCTCCTCTGGATTCTAATTCTTGTGTTCCTGGTCTCGGGTCGTTGCCCAAAATCCTAAGATGCGCGATTAGCGCCGGACGGTGACTCACAAGTCAATCGTAACCATGTGTGTCTACGACCATAGTCTAATCCCCGGTTTTTTGGTCCATGCAGGTTCATGAGATCGTCACAAACCTGAAAAGAATGGCTCGATTCTTTTCTCATACCGTTTAGGAATTAAGCTCACTTCAATTACCCCAGCGGACTAGAGCGGGTGCCACATAAGCTAATTACTAAATGGTATTTATTGGGCGTTTTTTAGATCGATTAGGTTTGGACACAATTTCGCAACAAAACCAATCGAACAGGCCCTCGCCATGACGACCAAGCGCGCACTATCCAAGCCCTTTGTTACAGTTTGTGTATCGCTGTTGATTTCTTTCTCTGCCCACGCAGCGAACCTCACCGTCGGCTACCAAACCGGTATCGACCCCAGCAAGGTGCCGCAGGCGGATGGCCTGTACGAAAAAACCATTGGCCAGCCCATCGACTGGCGACGTTTCAACAGTGGCCCGGAGGTGGTCACAGCGATAGCGTCCGGCGATGTACAAATCGGCAACCTCGGTTCCAGCCCTTTGGCGGCAGCGGCGTCGCGCAACCTGCCGATTGTCGCGTTCCTCGTGTCGGCACAGATCAATGCGGCGGAAGCCCTGGTGGTGCGTAACGGCAGCGGCATCGAAAAACCGCAAGATTTGATCGGCAAGACCATCGCCACGCCCTTCGTTTCCACCTCGCACTACAGCCTGCTCGGCGCGCTAAAGCACTGGGGCCTGGACGCTTCGAAAGTCAAAGTGGTGAACCTGCAACCAGCGGAAATCGCCGCGGCCTGGAAGCGTGGCGATATTGATGGCGCCTTTGTCTGGTCACCCGCATTGGGTGAAATTCGCAAGACCGGCAAGACCTTGACCGATGCCGCACAGGTCGGACAGTGGGGCGCTCCCACCTTTGAGGTTTGGGTTGCGCGCAAGGATTACGCCGAGAAGCATCCTGATGTCGTAGCCAAGTTCGCCAAGGTCACGCTCGACGCCTTTGCTGATTACGCCGCGCACAAAGCCAACTGGGCGGTCGACTCTGAGCCTGTGCAAAAAATCGCCAAACTGACCGGTGCCAACGCTGCCGACGTGCCTGAGTTGCTCGCCGGGTCCGCTTTCCCGGATGCCAAGGCACAGCAAACCAGCGCGCTGCTGGACGGCGGCACGGCCAAGGCGATTGGCGAGACGGCGAAGTTCTTGAAGGAACAAGGGAAGGTGGAAACGGTGCTGCCGGATTACTCGCCGTATGTCAGCGCGAAGTTTGTCACCGAGTAATCCACTGAAACCTGTGGCGAGGGAGCTTGCTCCCGTTGGGCCGCGTAGCGGCCCTGATGGG
>NZ_RCOE01000211.1:0-3080 GCF_004321495.1 Pseudomonas sp. Sample_10 | reverse complement strand
GCATCAACATCTCCGGTCAGTTCCTGCAGACCAACGAGAAGGTTGGCTACGTGGTGATCGACGTCGACGCCGAGTACTCGGACCTGGCGCAAGAGAAGCTGCAACACGTCAACGGCACCATCCGTAGCCGCGTGTTGTTCTGATCGCGACGCGAGCGAAAAAAGGGAGCCCTTCGGGGCTCCCTTTTTTTATTTGACGTTGACGGTGATTTTTTCGGACACGATTGGCGGATCGAACGGCATGTGACCGCTGTCGCCCAGTTCGAGCTGCAAAGTGTGCTTGCCCGGTGTCAGTTTTATTTCGGCCTGAGTCTGTGCCTTGCCGAAGTGCAGATGATTGGCATCGTTCGGGATCGGCTGACCCGCCGCCGGCAGTTCATCGACATCGATCAGCAGGTGGTGGTGACCGGTATTCTTGGTGACGTCGCCTGCTGGCGCCAGCGCAATGTTCTCGACTGCGAACTTGACCACAACAGTCTGCGGAACCGTCGCACCGTCCTTGGGAGACACGATGGACACTTCGGCGCCTTTCGGTGCAGGCGTGGCAGCACTGGCCAGTACCGAAACGCCCATCAGCAAGCCAGCCAAAGCAGCACGTGACATAAAGGTTTTCATTCTCTTCTCCAGTTTTTCCGTAAAATCCGCGTGACCATGACAACTTCATGGTCAATCGTTGTCGAAGGCATTCGACAACCATAGCAAAGCGAGCCTGAATCAGAGGGTCGCTATAAAAAATTCAAAGGAGTGACCATGCGCTTTCTGCCTGGCCTGATCTGCCTGCTACCCCTTTTGAGCCCGTTGGCTCATGCCGAACTGATTGACGACGTGAATGACCGCGGCGAATTACGCATCGCCATTGAGGCGAATACACCTCCATTCAACTTCAAGGAAGACGACAAACTCGCGGGTTTCGAAGTCGAACTGGGCCAAATGCTCGCCCAGGAACTGGATGTTCGGGCCGATTTTGTCGTCACCGATGCCAGTGATCTGCTCAATGGCGTGGAAAGCGGCAAATACGACGTTGCCATCAATCACATTACACAGACCCCGGGGCTGAAGGATCGTTTCGACTTCAGCGAGCCTTATCTCAAGACCAATGCGCAATTGGTCGCCAAGAAAGAAGAGCCGCAATCAATCTTGCTGGTGCAGTCGCTGACGGAAGAGAAGCCCAAGGCGAACCCGGTGGTTGACCTGGCGATTCCATTTCAAAAGGGCAATCCGGCGTTCCATGCCAGCCTGGAAGGTGCGTTGCAACGGATCAAGACCGATGGCCGAATGGAAAAACTGGTGGAGAAATGGTTTGGGGCGGAATCGGGCGCAGCGCCAAAACCCTGAAGACGATCGGTATCCAATGTGGGCGGGCTTGCCCGCTCCCACAGGGGGTTTATGGTGACTATCGGTTTTGGTTTGCCAGCGCCTGGGCAGCTTGCGGCAACTCCAGCTCACTGAACACCAACACTCCATGACGCTTGAGCAACGCCGCCGTCACGCCTTCGCCACTGACTTTCACACCACTGAACGTGCCGTCATAGGTGAGCAGATTGCCGCATGACGGGCTGTTGGCCTTGAGCACGGCAATGCGGATGCCATGTTTTTGTACCAGCTCCAGCGCCTGCTTCGCCCCGGACAGAAACTGCGCGCTGACGTCCTCACCCTCGGTAGTGATCACCGCTGCAAGGCCTTCAAGTACGTCACTGCCCTGCCCGCCCGGGATTTCCGCAGCCGCCCGTGGTGTTGGCAATCCTCCGGCAACTTCCGGGCATAGTGGCACGACGCGCCCCTCGTCGAGCCAACGCTGAAGCTGATCGAATGGCCCGCTGGCGCCGCCGTCGTAGCGAACGCGATGCCCCAGCAGGCAGCGGCTTACCAAAATCTTCTGCATGATCAGAATGGCTCGTTGCCCCGGCGCCGGAACCAGCCGGTCAACGACAGGCGCTCCCGGGTCGCCGGCAGGACTTCATGGGGGACTTCACCTGACAGGAACACCACCAGGCATCCCCCGACCGGTACTACATCGTATTCCGCGCTTTCGTCCAGGTACATGCGCAACTGGCCACCATGCTCGGGCAGCCACGCGTCATTGAGATAGACCACCGCCGACACCATGCGCCGATCATCGTCGCGAAACCGGTCGAGATGCCGAAGGTAAAACGCCCCGGGCGGGTACATGGCGAAATGACTTTCGAAATCCTCCAACCCCAGGAACAAACCGCGATTCATTGCCTCGCGCAGACTGTCCATCAACCCCAGATATCTGTCGCACGCGTCGGCCTGGCCCGGCTCGATCCACTGAATGTGATCGCCGCGAATGCCCTCGCGGACCTCCGATAACGGCCCACGCCCTACCGCCGCCGGGGCCAGTTCACCCTCGGCAGCACGTTTACGGCACTCGGCCGCCAGTGCCCGGGTCAGATCCAGAGGCAGGAAAATATTCTGCTGAGACCAGCCGTTGGCAGCCAGGTCGTCGACGATACGTAACAGCAGCGGGTGATCAGAAGGTATTTGCATGGCGCGCATAGTATTCCTGCGCCTGAAAATCCGACAGAGCCGCGCAGCGGGTTGATACGAATTCTCGACAAGTCCTGATGCCACACGGAGAATAGTCGCCTGCCGACAGGAGTCCCTATGCGCCGTTTGCTTTTCTCACTGCTGATGTTCTGTGTATTGCCCGCCTGGGCAGACGGCCACGACCAGTTGTACAAGGTCGCCGGCTGGCCGGAACAACGCGCGCATTTCAACGATGCCCTTGCCGCCGCGCAAAAACGATACGAAAGCAGCCTGCCACCGGCGGTGTTCCAGGCACTGGTCAATAACAGTAATCAGCGGTTTTCCCCCAACGCCGTGGACCAGCGCGCGCAAGCGCAGCTGCGCAAGAACCTCGTCGATCCAAAACCGGCTTTGGCGTTCTTCCAGTCACCGCTGGGCAAGAAAATCGTCGCTGCCGAATTACTCGCCACCCGTCGCGACCAATTGGCAAAAAACGCCAAGGGTTTGCCGAAAATGCAGGCCAGCGACAGCCGCCTGCTGATTATCGGCCATCTGGCCCAGGCCCTGCCCGCCCGTGAAGCTGGCGCCGAGGTC
>NZ_RCOE01000081.1:0-21024 GCF_004321495.1 Pseudomonas sp. Sample_10 | reverse complement strand
TTTCGCCGCCGACCAGCGAGCAACCCGACAGTTCGCAGCCAGCGCCGATGCCGGTCACGACCTGAGCGGCGGTGTCGACGTTCAGTTTGCCGGTGGCGTAGTAGTCGAGGAAGAACAGCGGCTCGGCGCCGCAAACCACCAGGTCGTTGACGCACATGGCAACGAGGTCGATGCCGATGCTGTCGTGTTTGTTCAGGTTCAATGCCAGGCGCAGCTTGGTGCCGACGCCGTCAGTACCGGAAACCAGCACAGGCTGCTTGTAGCCGGCCGGGATTTCGCAGAGGGCGCCGAAACCGCCCAGGCCGCCCATGACTTCCGGGCGCGCAGTGCGCTTGGCGACGCTCTTGATGCGTTCGACCAATGCTTCACCGGCGTCGATGTCTACACCGGCGTCCTTGTAGCTCAGGGAGGGTTGCTTGCTCATGATCCAGGCCTTTAGGGGGGATTCAGGGGTAACGACCGAGTCCAGCGGGGCCGCCGAAATCGACGAAGGCGATTGCCTCACGCGAATTTCGAAAGTGCCCGGCTGTTGCCGGTCTGCGAAGGCGCGCGATTTTATCAGGCTTGAAGGGCAGCGGCCATCCTCAGGCCGACGGCAGGGACATATCCGCCTAAAAAAACCTTAATTATTCCGGGTTGATGGCATCCTGCTGACCTGTGCAAGGTATCGTCATTAACCGTCTATCGTTATGACAGTGCGAAAACTTACCCAGAGCGTGTGAATGTTTTGCGCCGGGCGATGGTCACAGCCTTGCTCGATGTCTTCATGCGGTCTGTTCCAGCCGCTCTTGTCGTCAGGAATCTTCCATGCGTTTTTGTAAATTCTTGTTTGTAGGCTGTTTGTCATTGTTCAGTCTGGTCAGTCATGCCGAAACCGTCAAAGGCCTTTATCAAGTGCGCGAGCCGGTCAGTGGCCAGGCGCCGGAGGAGCGTGATCAGGCGACCCAACGCGCGCTGGATACGCTGGTGTTGCGCCTGACCGGCGATCCCAAGGCAGTGCAAAGTCCGGGTCTGGCGGCGATTCGCAAGGATCCGCAGCAAATCATCAGTCAGTTCGGCTTCGACGCCGGGCCACCGGAAGTGCTGAAAGTCGATTTCGATCCGGCATCTACCGAGCAGGCGCTGCGGCGCGCCGGGCTGGCAATGTGGGGCGCCAATCGACCCTCGATACTCAGTTGGTGGTTGAACGATTCCGCAGAGGGCTCGAGCCTGGTGGGCGACGGTCAGGCCAGCGCCGCACCTTTGCGCAGGGCGGCGCAACATCGCGGTTTGCCGCTGCGGTTACCGCTTGCCGATCTGAACGAGCAGATCGTCGCCACGGCGCCGAATCTGGAAAGCGCTGATCCGGCACCGCTACGTGGGGCGTCGGAACGTTACAATGCCGACGCGTTGCTCGCGGTGCATGCCCGGGAAGAGGGGGGGCAGTGGCAAGCCAAGTGGCGTTTGTGGCTGGGCGATCAAAAGGAGGCGGGCAATGTTCAGGGGGCTGATCAGGCGGCCTTGGCGGATGCGGTGATGTTGGCGGTCAATGAGCGCCTGGCGCCGCGGTTTGTTGCCAAGCCGGGAGCGTCGTCGCAGCAGTTGCTGGAAGTGCAAGGCATGAACCTTGAGCGCTATGCAGTGCTTGGGCGTTTGCTGGAGCCTTTTGCCGGGCGCCCGCAAAGTGTCGACGGTGACCGGATCCTGTATCGGGTCAACGGCAGTACCGATCAATTGCGTGCGCAATTGTCCCTGGCGAAGTTACAGGAGGTGACGGATGCACCGGTAGCTGCCGTTCCCGTGACGCCGGCTCAGCCTGCGGCGGGCGGTTCTGCACCTGCCGTAGCGCCAGCCCCGGCCCCGACCCCGCAATTACGTTATCGCTGGTAGATTTTCTTTCTTTATATAGAAGCAATGGAGTGGTTCATGGCCGATACGCGGCGTTGGTTCTGGTTGGGTGCAGTAGTCCTGCTCTGCGCGTTTATCTGGCTGTTGCATCCGATTCTCACGCCGTTTCTGGTGGCGTTGTTGTTGGCGTATCTGTTCGATCCAGTGGTGGATCGGCTGGAAAGGGCCGGACTGTCGCGGACCTGGGGCGTGATCACGGTATTCGCGTTGTTCACCCTGATTGTCACCGCGCTGATGCTGGTGTTGGTGCCTATGCTCGCCAAGCAGCTCTTGCGCTTATATGAATTGGCGCCACAGATGCTCGATTGGTTGCAGCACACTGCGTTGCCATGGGCGCAGTCAAAGTTTGGCTTGTCGGAGGGTTTCTGGAAGTTTGACAAGCTCAAGGCGGCCATCAGTGAGCACATGGGGCAGACCACCGATATTGTCGGGGTGGTGTTGAGTCAGGCGACGGCCTCGGGGCTGGCCCTGATTGGCTGGCTGGCGAACCTGGTATTGATCCCGGTGGTGAGTTTCTACTTGCTGCGCGATTGGGATCTGATGATGGCCAAGATCCGCAGCCTGCTGCCGCGTGATCGCGAAGAGCGGGCAGTGTCCCTGGCCGGCGAATGCCATGAAGTGCTGGGCGCGTTCGTGCGTGGGCAGCTGCTGGTGATGGTGGCGCTGGGCGCAATCTACGCCGCGGGCCTGATGCTGGTTGGTCTGGAGTTGGGGTTGCTGATCGGTTTGATTGCCGGACTGGCCGCGATTGTGCCGTACATGGGGTTTGTGATCGGGATTGGCGCGGCGCTGATCGCCGGGCTGTTCCAGTTCGGTGGCGATCTGTATCCCATGATCGGCATCGTCGCGGTGTTCATGGTCGGTCAGGCGCTGGAAGGCATGGTGCTGACGCCGTTGCTGGTGGGGGATCGAATCGGCTTGCACCCGGTAGCAGTGATCTTCGCGATTCTGGCCGGTGGTGAGTTGTTCGGGTTTACCGGCGTTCTGCTGGCACTGCCGGTGGCAGCGGTGATCATGGTGCTGGTGCGCCATGTACATGATTTATATAAAGATTCAGAAATTTACAGTGGCGTTGACGAGCCTGAGCTATAAAGGAAGGCGCGGGCAGCCCGGGCCGCTCCCGAGTTGCCCCGCAGCGTCCATTGGATTGTTGCTCGCAGCGCCAAAGAAACTGTCATAAAACCAGTGCGCTAACGCAAACCTTTGATTTTGCTTGTGGTCTGTCGCATTGTGCGGTCGGCTTCACGGGTATAAACTTCGCAAACTTTACACAGAGGCCACTAACGGTTCCTTTGGAACTGTTCAGTCAGCATGAAACCGATTCAGCTGCCCCTAGGTGTGCGTCTGCGTGACGACGCCACCTTTATCAACTACTACCCAGGCGCCAATGCCGCTGCACTCGGCTATGTCGAGCGGCTGTGCGAAGCCGATGCTGGCTGGACCGAGAGCCTGATCTATCTCTGGGGCAAGCATGGGGTGGGGCGCACGCATCTGTTGCAGGCCGCATGCCTGCGATTCGAGCAGATGGGTGAACCGGCGGTTTATCTGCCGCTGGCCGAGTTGATGGACCGCGGCATCGAAATTCTCGACAACCTTGAACAGTATGAGCTGGTCTGCCTGGATGACTTGCATGCAGTAGCCGGCAAGGCGGATTGGGAAGAAGCACTGTTCCATCTGTTCAATCGCCTGCGTGACAGCGGTCGACGCTTGCTGATTGCGGCATCGACGTCTCCGCGCGAGTTGCCGGTGAAGCTGGCGGACCTCAAATCCCGCCTGACCCTGGCGCTGATCTTTCAAATGCGCCCGCTCTCCGACGAAGACAAATTGCGAGCCCTGCAACTGCGAGCATCCCGTCGCGGCCTGCACCTGACCGACGAGGTCGGGCATTTTATTCTGACCCGAGGTACCCGCAGCATGAGTGCACTTTTCGACCTGCTTGAGCAGCTCGATCAGGCCTCGCTTCAAGCCCAGCGCAAGCTGACAATTCCCTTCCTTAAAGAGACGCTGGGTTGGTAGTGAACCCGCTAAATTAAAGGCTTCAAGCGCTTTCTGGCATATTTCAGGCGCCAGAAAATCCGCTTTCCCGCATGGCTGCAAGGCTGCGTCAACATTCAAAATAGGCTTAAGCGCTTAGATGTTAACGAGAAACCGATAAGTCACAAAAAGTTCGATTGAATTTGCAAATGAGGTTGATAGCGGGCATAGTCTCGGCTTCTTTACAACTATCAGCCACGGTCGTGCCCATGCTAAATCGCTTTGCACCCCTCGTGCCCCTCGCACTCGTTACCCTGTTGTTCGGTTGCGCTGCCCATACTCCGGTGTCCCAGCAGCAACAACAGCAGGTTCAAAACTCTGTTACTGCCCAAGCTTCCGCTCGTTATCAGGAAGCTCTTTATCAAGAAGAAGTCGCCACCGAAAAAGAACTGGCCAACTTCGCCGATGGCAAGTCCTACCAGCTGCCGGTTCTGGCAGACAGCATTCTCGAACGCGGCATGTCGCTGATCGGTACCCGTTACCGTTTTGGTGGTACCTCTGAAGCCGGTTTCGATTGCAGCGGTTTCATCGGTTACCTGTTCCGTGAAGAGGCCGGCATGAACTTGCCGCGCTCGACTCGTGAAATGATCAACGTTGACGCGCCACTGGTTTCGCGCAGCAAGCTCGAACCGGGCGATCTGCTGTTCTTCGCAACCAATGGCCGCCGTGGTCGTGTCAGCCATGCCGGGATCTATCTGGGTGACAACCAGTTCATCCACTCCAGCAGCCGCCGCAGCGGTGGTGTGCGGATCGATAGCCTGGGCGACAGCTACTGGAGCAAGACCTTCATCGAAGCCAAGCGTGCACTTGCCATGGCCCCCGGTGCCGCTCCGATCGTCACCGCACGCAAGTAAACGGACTTTTTGTAAGGCGAACTTAAAGTCTTACTTGAAGTTTGCCTGATAAGCGCTAGAATTCTGATCAATCAATGATGGCAAACCGCCTGCGTACTGCGCAGGCGGTTTTCTTTTCTGCGTCCCGGCAGAAAAAAGCCGCAGCCAGATCAGGATGCTTTGCTTATGACGATGTCGGCCCGCCTCGCAATCATCTTTATCGCGGCACTGCTCAGCGCTTGCGCCAGCCGCACACCGCCACCAGCGCCGGTGGTTCGTGCTCCAATCGTATTCGGTCCCTCCCAGGCTTTTTCGCCAGAAGCGCAAGACGTGCTGTTTCGCGCGTTGGGCCTGGTAGGCACGCCCTATCGCTGGGGCGGCAACACGCCGGATTCCGGCTTTGATTGCAGTGGCTTGATCGGCTATGTGTACCGTGATGTCACCGGAATTTCCTTGCCGCGCACCACGCGCGAGATGATCTCCATGCAGGCGGCCAATGTCGGCAAGGAAGGTTTGCAGACCGGTGACCTGATCTTCTTTGCCACCAATGGCGGTTCCCAGGTCAGCCATGCCGGGATTTACGTGGGCGAAGGCCGTTTCGTCCATGCGCCCGCCACGGGTGGCACGGTCAAGCTCGATAGCCTGTCCAAAGCGTATTGGCAGAAAGCCTACCTGAGTGCCAAGCGCGTTCTGCAGCCAGAACATCTGGCGCGCAATCCCTGATGGCTTGAGGTTGTCGATATGACTGCTCGCACGCTTAATCTCGACGATGCGCTGTATCAATATCTGCTCGATGTGTCCCTGCGCGAGATGCCGCTGCTCAAGCGTTTGCGTGACGAAACCCAGGCATTGCCGATGGCGCGTTGGCAGGTAGCGCCCGAGCAGGGACAGTTCCTCGCGTTACTGGTGAAACTCACCGGAGCACGACGAGTGCTGGAAATCGGCACCTTCACCGGATACAGCGCCCTGTGCATGGCTGCAGCCTTGCCTGAAGACGGGGCACTGATCTGTTGTGACATTCCTGGGGATTACAACGCCATCGCGCGTCGCTATTGGCAGGAAGCCGGACTGGCCAAGCGCATCGATCTGCGCCTGGCGCCTGCGCTGGAGACGCTCGGCAAACTCGATCAGCCTGGCGAATTCGATTTGATTTTCATCGATGCCGACAAGGCGAACTACCCAGCCTATCTGGAGCACGCATTGCGCTTGCTGCGTACTGGCGGGCTGGCGGTATTCGACAATACCCTGTGGAGCGGCCGGGTACTTGAGGACAACCCCGAAAGCGCAGACACCCGCGCCATTCAAACGCTCAATCGAGCGTTGAAGGATGACGCGAGGGTTGATCTGTCATTGTTGCCGCTGGGGGATGGGCTCACGCTCTGCCGTAAACGCTAGAGATCACAGGCTTGGGGGCGTTTACTGGGTCGCAGACACCCGCCAAACCTTGTTCCCCACATCATCGGCCACCAGCAGGCCTCCTTGCTGATCGATCACCACACCCACTGGCCGGCCCATGGCTTTCTCATCTTCGTTGAGGAAACCGGTGAGCACATCAATCGGTTGTCCCGTTGGCTTGCCAGCGTTGAATGGCACAAAAATCACTTTGTAACCGCTGTGCGGCTTGCGGTTCCAGGAGCCGTGCTGACCGATAAAGGCACCTTCCTTGAATTGCGCCGGCAACGTGTTGCCTTCGGCGAACGTCAGGCCGAGCGAGGCGGTGTGCGGGCCGACGGCGTAATCCGGCGCAATGGCCTTGGCGACCAGATCGGGGTTTTGCGGTTCGACGCGTACGTCGACGTGCTGGCCGTAATAGCTGAACGGCCAGCCATAGAAGCCGCCGTCCTTCACGGAGGTGATGTAATCGGGCACCAGATCGCTACCGATTTCATCTCGCTCGTTGACTGCCGTCCACAGCGCCCCGCTTTGCGGCTCCCAAGCCATGCCATTGGGATTGCGCAGGCCAGAAGCAAAGATCCGGTGATTGCCGGTGGCGCGGTCCACTTCCCAGATGGCCGCGCGTCCTTGCTCCTGATCCATGCCGTTTTCGCCGACATTACTGTTGGAACCGACCGTCACGTACAACTTGCTGCCGTCCCGGCTGGCAATGACATTTTTGGTCCAGTGGTGATTCAGCGTACCGCCGGGCAGGTCGACCACTTTGATCGGCTGCGACTTGATCGCCGTGTCGCCGTTTTCATAATGGAAGCGCAGCAGGCGATCAGTGTCGGCCACATAGAGGTCGTTACCCACCAGCGTCATGCCGAAGGGCGAATTGAGGTTTTCCAGGAAGACCGTGCGGGTTTCGGCAACGCCATCGTGGTCCTTGTCTCTGAGCAGTGTGATGCGATTCGCACTTGGTACACCCGCCCCGGCGCGGGCCATGACTTTCTTGGTGATCCAGCCCTTCACGCCTTTGTTGTCATCGGGCTTGGGCGGGGCATTGGTTTCAGCGACCAGTACGTCACCATTGGGCAATACATACAGCCAGCGTGGATGGTCGAGATTATCGGCAAAGGCGGCGACTTGAGTGCCGCTGGCCGCTACGGGTTTTACGCCCTCCGGCCAGCCAATGGCCGGGGCGATGTTCATCGTCGGGAACAGTGTTTTGTTGGGTTCGGGCAACTTGGGTGACGGGCCGGTGCCGTCGGAGACTTGCAGGCTGGAGGTTTCACCACAAGCGGCGAGCCCTCCGGCGAGCGCGATAACGAGAACGTACTGAGGTTTGCGCATTGCTGATCTTCCCTATGCATGCCTTGATTTAATCATAGAGAAGCCGGGATGCCGGATGGTTCAACGCTTCAGCCGCGAGCCTCCTTGAACAGCACGGCGATGCCGGGATGATACTGGCCCGCTTCGTTGTGCAACTTGCGATAGGCGTATGGGAAATACCAGGCCACCGCGCAGGTGTGTTCCTTTTGCAGGTCGTCGACCATGTCCTGGAGCTCTTCGGGTGTGGCGCCATGCTGGGTTTTATGCGGCGCCACGAACAGGCAGCCAAGCTTCAGGTCGCTGGCGTAGCTGATGCGTTTGGCCTCGCTGGTGATGTCTTGCAGCGCCTGGGCGAGGTTCAGATTGTTGACCCGTGGCCAGCGCTGAGTGGCCTGGAGCCAGGCGCGGGCTTCGGTGGTGGCGATGAACAGGTCGGCCCGGCCGTTGCGCTCGCCTTCTTCTATCTGTTTGCGGGTGGGCGATTGCTGGAGGGTAATCATCTCGGCCATCCAGGCCGCGGAGGAGAGCAGGCCGAGGTTGGCTTTTTCGTCCAGCCAATAGGGCGTTTCATTGTCGCCGCGTACGGCGTTGTAGCGATCGATGCAGTCAAACCAGCGCTCCAGCACCGGTCGCAGGAATTCCAGCTTCGGATTGCTGATGATCAAGCCTTGCATGGTGCTCACCCTTATTATTGTGTGGTGTTATGGCTCTTTGATATCACTGCTGAGAGTGTGGCACAAGATCGCCATCAGATTATTGATCGCTGGTAGTTATTCACTTGTGCGCCCTGTCTTCAATTGACGCTCCACCCCCAACCCTCTAACCTTCGCGGCTTGTTTCAGGTGCTCTGTGACCTTGGTCGACAGAGTGAAACAGGGAAGCCGGTGAGTGAATTTCTTCCCGTGAAAAATGATCACGATCCCGGCGCTGCCCCCGCAACGGTAAATGAGTGAAGACTGCGCCTTGAGCCACTGTGTCGATTGTCGACATGGGAAGGCGCGCAGTTGGCCCTGGTGCCGCTCATGAGCCCGGAGACCGGCCTGATTCATCCAACGGCATCACGGTGGGCGATGCCAGGCTTCTTGCCGTCTATTCTTGTGCCTGCCCGCCGTTATTCATGCCTCAACGGAGAGCTCCCCCATGACTGATACCCCTGATCGTGACGAACGTCATCTGGCGCGCATGCTGCGCAAAAAAGCCGTGATCGACGAACGTATCGCCAATTCCCCGAATGAATGCGGGCTGTTGCTGGTGCTGACCGGTAACGGCAAAGGCAAGAGCAGCTCGGCGTTCGGAATGCTTGCGCGATCCATGGGCCATGGCATGCAGTGTGGCGTGGTGCAGTTCATCAAAGGGCGTAACAGCACCGGCGAAGAATTGTTCTTCCGACGTTTTCCCGAGCAGGTGCGATTTCATGTGATGGGCGAGGGCTTCACCTGGGAAACCCAGGATCGCCAGCGTGATATCGCCGCGGCCGAAGCGGCCTGGGCTGTTTCGCAGGAACTGCTGCGTGATCCGTCCATCGGCCTGGTGGTGCTGGACGAACTGAACATCGCCCTCAAGCACGGGTATCTCGATCTGGACCAGGTGCTCAGTGATTTGCAGGCGCGCCCGGCGATGCAGCACGTGGTGGTGACCGGTCGCGGCGCCAAGCCTGAGATGATCGAGCTGGCCGACACCGTCACCGAAATGGGCATGATCAAACACGCCTTCCAGGCCGGCATCAAAGCGCAAAAAGGCGTTGAGCTGTGAGCCGCCCTGTATGAATAGTGCTCGTCAATGCCCGGCGGTACTGATTGCCGCGCCGGCCTCCGGTCAGGGCAAGACCACGGTCACCGCCGCGTTGGCCCGTTTGCATCGCAATCAAGGGCGCAAGGTGCGCGTGTTCAAATGCGGCCCGGACTTTCTCGACCCGATGATTCTCGAGCGCGCCAGCGGTGCGCCGGTTTATCAACTGGACATGTGGATGGTCGGCGAGCAGGAAAGTCGTCGGCTGTTGTGGGAAGCCGCGGCTGACGCCGATCTGATCCTGATCGAAGGCGTGATGGGGTTGTTCGACGGCACGCCGTCGAGTGCCGATCTGGCACGGCACTTCGGTGTGCCGGTGCTCGCTGTGATCGACGGCACCGCCATGGCCCAGACCTTTGGTGCGCTGGCCCTCGGGCTGGCGCGCTATCAGGCGGACTTGCCGTTTGCCGGGGTTCTGGCCAATCGTGTCGGCACCCTGCGTCACGCGCAATTGCTCGAAGGCAGCCTGACCGAAGGCTTGCGCTGGTACGGCGCCTTGTCCCGGGAAACCGGGATCGAATTGCCGAGTCGTCACCTGGGACTGGTACAGGCCAGCGAGTTGAATGACCTCGATGTGCGTCTGGATGCTGCCGCCGATGCCCTGGCCAGCAGTTGCGAAGTTGCGTTGCCGCCGGCCGTGGAATTCGCGGCGCCCGACCTGATCGCGGCCGAACCGTTGTTGGCCGGTGTGCGGATTGCCGTGGCCCGGGACGAAGCCTTTGCCTTTACCTATGGTGCCAGCCTCGATCTGTTGCGGGCGATGGGTGCCGAGTTGCGGTTTTTCTCGCCGATTCGCGATGCCGATTTGCCGCAGGCCGACAGCCTGTATCTGCCCGGTGGTTATCCGGAATTGCACCATGTGGCATTGGCGCAAAATACTTCGATGCTGAACGCCATTCGCGCGCACCATGCCGCGGGCAAGCCGCTGCTGGCCGAATGTGGCGGCATGCTTTATCTGCTCGATTCGTTGACCGACGTCGAAGGCACGCGCGCCGAGCTGGTCGGTTTGCTCAGCGGTGACGCGGTGATGCAAAAGCGCCTCGCCGCGCTGGCCTTGCAAGCGGTCGAGTTGCCGGAGGGTTCGCTGCGTGGACATACGTATCACCACTCGCTGACGACCACCGATTTGACGCCGATTGCCCGTGGCCTGAGCCCTAACGGCGGGCGCGGGGCGGAGGCGGTTTTCCGCGAGGGGCGGATGACAGCGTCGTATGTGCATTTTTATTTTCCGTCCAACCCATCGGCAGTCGCCGCATTGTTTGCGCCTGACCTTGAAACCGCTATCGCTGCGATGCGGCGACCGGAAAAATCAGCCCCCACAGTGAGCGGTGTGATACCTGAAGAAATGCAATTCCCTGTGGGAGCTGGCTTGCCAGCGAAGAGGCCATGACCGACAACGCCTTTTCCGACGTCGAACGCGAAGCGGTTTATCGCGCCATCGCCGAACGCCGCGACATGCGCCACTTCAGCGGCGGTACTGTGGAACCCGAATTGCTTCGGCGTCTGCTCGAAGCCGCGCATCAGGCGCCCAGTGTCGGCCTGATGCAGCCCTGGCGTTTCATCCGCATCAGCGATCGAGATTTGCGCGGCAAGATCCAGCGACTGGTGGAAGACGAACGTGTGCGTACCGCCGAGGCTCTCGGTGAGCGCACCGACGAGTTCATGCAGCTCAAGGTCGAAGGCATCAACGAGTGTGCCGAAGTGCTGGTGGCCGCACTGATGGATGGCCGCGAGCGGCACATCTTCGGTCGCCGCACCTTGCCGGAAATGGACCTGGCGTCGTTGTCCTGCGCGATCCAGAACCTGTGGCTGGCGTCCCGTGCCGAAGGATTGGGCATGGGCTGGGTTTCATTGTTCGAACCGCAGGCGCTCGCCGACCTGCTGGGCTTGCCCGCCGGTGCCAAGCCGTTGGCGATCCTGTGCCTGGGGCCGGTCAAGGCGTTCTATCCGGCGCCGATGCTGGTGCTCGAAGGCTGGGCGCAGGCACGTCCACTCAGCGAAATGTTGTATGAAAATTATTGGGGAGTGAGTCAATGAGTGTGGCGTTATTGAGTGTCGCCGCAGTGGCGCTGGATGCGCTGCTGGGCGAACCCAAACGCTGGCATCCGCTGGTGGCGTTCGGCCGTTTTGCCGAGCGCATCGAGCAACGTTTCAATGGCGGTGGCCGTGGCTGGCGCAGCCATGGCGTGACGGCGTGGGTGATCGCCGTGTTGCCGCTGACATTGTTGGCCACGGCCTTTTCCTGGGCGCCTTATGTCGGCTGGATCGTCGAGATTCTCGCGCTGTATTGCGCCCTCGGCATGCGCAGCCTCGGTGAGCACGTCGAACCTGTAGCAAAAGCCCTGCGCAGCGATGATCTTGAAGAGGCACGCAAACGCGTGAGTTATCTGGTGAGCCGCAAAACCAGTGAGCTGGACAAAACCGAAGTCGCCCGTGCCGCCACCGAATCGGTACTGGAGAACGGCAGCGACGCGGTGTTCGCTGCCTTGTTCTGGTTCGCCGTGGCCGGTGCGCCGGGCGTAGTGCTCTACCGTTTGAGCAATACGCTGGATGCGATGTGGGGTTATCGCAACGAACGCTTCGAGCGTTTCGGATGGGCCGCGGCAAAGATCGATGACATCCTCAATTACATTCCTGCGCGTCTGGTGGCGATGACCTACGCGCTGCTCGGCAAAACCCGACTGGCCTGGAAATGCTGGCGTACTCAGGGACCAACCTGGGACAGCCCGAATGCGGGTCCAGTGATGGCGGCGGGGGCCGGCGCGCTGGGCGTCGAATTGGGCGGGCCGGCGATTTATCACGGCGAACTGCATGAGCGTCCGCAACTGGGCGAAGGTGCGCCGGCGGACGCGGACTCCATCGACCGTGGCTGGCAATTGGTCCAGCGCGGCGTATGGTTATGGCTGCTGATTCTCTGCGTGGGGGCTGAATTTTATGCTTGAACACGGTGGACGGTTGCGCAAGGCGGCGCTCGAATACGGCATCGAGGAAGCCGATTGGCTTGATTTGTCCAGCGGTCTCGCGCCCTGGCCGTTTCCAGTCCCCGATATCCCGCTGCGCGCCTGGGCGCGGTTGCCAGAGGCCGACGATGGCCTGGAGCAGGCCGCCTGCGATTATTACGGCACCTTGCAGGCATTGCCAGTGGCCGGTTCGCAAATGGCTATCCAGCTGCTGCCGCGTTTGCGGCGGGTCGGCAAGGTTGGCGTACTGTCGCCGTGTTACGCCGAACATGCCGAAGCCTGGCGTCGCAACGGCTACATCGTGCGAGAAGTGCTGGAACAGGAAGTCGATTTCTTCCTCGACAGCCTCGACGTGCTGGTGGTGGTCAACCCGAACAATCCTACCGGGCTGAGCCTGACGCCCGCCCGATTGCTGGACTGGCACACGCGCCTGGCACAGCGCGGAGGCTGGTTGGTGGTGGACGAAGCGTTCATCGACAACACGCCGCACTTGAGCCTGGCACCGTTTGCCCATCAGGTCGGCCTGATCGTACTGCGCTCGTTCGGCAAGTTTTTTGGCCTGGCCGGCGTGCGTCTGGGATTTGTGCTGGCCGAGCGCAAGTTGCTCAAGTTGCTCGCTGAACAGGTAGGGCCGTGGGCCGTCAGCGGTCCGACCCGTGTGTTGGGCCAATCGTGCCTGCGTGATACCGAAGGACAATCGCAGCAACGGATACGGGCCGAAGAGGCCAGCGAGCGGTTGGCGTCGTTGCTCGAGCGTCACGGTTTCAAACCGCAGGGTGGTTGCGCGCTGTTCCAGTGGCTGATCACCGATCGCGCCGAAGAGCTCCACGAGTTCATGGCCCGTCGCGGCATTCTGCTGCGCTTGTTCACCCACAACAGCAGCCTGCGTTTTGGCTTGCCGGGAGATGAAGCCGATTGGGCGCGTCTCGACGCCGCATTCACTGCTTTATCCAAGGAACACCCATGACCACGCTGATGGTGCAGGGCACCACCTCCGATGCCGGCAAAAGCACCCTGGTGACGGCGCTGTGCCGCTGGGTCAAACGTCAGGGTGTGAGTGTGGTGCCGTTCAAGCCGCAGAACATGGCCCTCAACAGCGCAGTGACGGCCGACGGCGGCGAGATCGGCCGCGCGCAGGCCGTGCAGGCTCAGGCGGCGTTCCTCGAACCTCACACCGACATGAACCCGGTACTGCTCAAGCCCAACAGCGATACCGGCGCGCAGGTGATCATCCATGGCCGCGCGGTCACGACGATGAATGCCGTGGCCTATCACGACTACAAAGCTATCGCGATGCAAGCGGTGCTGGCCTCGCACGCACGATTGAGCGCGGCGTATCCAGTGGTGATGGTCGAAGGCGCGGGCTCGCCGGCCGAAATCAACCTGCGTGCCGGCGACATCGCCAACATGGGGTTCGCCGAAGCAGTGGATTGCCCGGTGCTGCTGATCGCCGATATCAATCGCGGCGGGGTTTTCGCGCATCTGGTGGGCACGCTGGAGCTGTTGTCGGCGAGCGAACAGGCACGGGTCAAAGGCTTCATCATCAATCGTTTTCGCGGTGACATTGCCCTGCTACAACCCGGTCTCGACTGGCTGGAACAGCGCACCGGCAAACCAGTGATCGGTGTGCTGCCTTATGTGATGGACCTGCACCTGGAAGCCGAAGACGGCATCGATCAGCGCCAGACCGACAAGGCCGAGCAAGTCCTGAGAGTGGTAGTGCCGGTGTTGCCGCGTATCAGTAACCACACCGATTTCGATCCACTGCGCCTGCATCCGCAAGTCGACCTGCAATTCATCGGCCCCGGTCAGGCGATTGCGCCGGCCGACCTGATCATTCTGCCCGGCTCGAAAAGTGTGCGCAGTGACCTCGCCTATCTGCGTGCTAACGGCTGGGAAACGGCGATCTCTCGGCACTTACGCTATGGCGGAAAAGTGTTGGGAATTTGCGGTGGCCTGCAGATGCTTGGCGAGCAAGTGCATGACCCGTTGGGCCTGGAGGGTGCACCCGGTTCCAGCGCCGGTCTGGGCTTGCTGGCATTTGAAACGCAATTGGAACAGGACAAACAACTGCGCAATGTGCGTGGGCGCCTGACGTTGGAGAATGCTGAAGTCGTCGGCTATGAAATTCATGCGGGCGTGACCACCGGGCCGGCGCTGGAAAATGCGGCGGTGCAACTCGACGACGGTCGTTGCGACGGTGCCCGGAGCGTCGACGGGCAAATTCTCGGTACTTATCTGCATGGCCTGTTCGAATCACCGGCCGCTTGCAGTGCGCTGCTGCGCTGGGCGGGTTTGCAGAACGTGCAGGACGTCGATTACCACGGGTTGCGCGAGCGCGATATCGAGCGGCTGGCGGATTTGGTGGAGAAGCATTTGGATACCGCGCTGTTACGGGAACTCTGTGGGATCTGAGGTGATTGTGCTGGCCTCATCGCGGGCAAGCCTTGCTCCGACAATTTCGCGGCGAGCCGCAATTGTGTGGTTGACACAAAACTGTAGGAGCAAGGCTTGCCCGCGATGACGTCAGTCGATTCACCAATATTTATAGGAAGTAACCATGCTGCAACTGATCCTCGGCGGCGCCCGCTCCGGCAAAAGTCGCCTGGCCGAAAAACTGGCGGCTGACAGCCAATTGCCGGTGACCTACATCGCTACCAGCCAGCCGCTTGATGGTGAAATGAATGAGCGGGTCGCCCATCACCGCGCCCGTCGCCCAGCCGAGTGGAACCTCATTGAAGAACCGCTGCAACTGGCCCGCGTCCTGCGGGAAAACGCGCGCGCCGATCATTGCCTGTTGGTGGATTGCCTGACGCTGTGGCTGACCAACCTGCTGATGCTCGACGACGCTGAGCGCTTGTGCGCCGAACGTGATGCCTTGCTGGAGTGCCTGGTGTCGCTGCCGGGTGAAATCATTTTTGTCAGCAACGAGACCGGAATGGGTGTCGTGCCGCTGGGCGAATTGACTCGCCGCTTTGTCGATGAAGCCGGTTGGCTGCATCAAGCTCTGGCCGAACGCTGTCAGCGAGTCGTCCTGACCGTTGCCGGCTTGCCCCTGACTCTGAAAGGAACTGCGTTATGACCTCATCCTGGTGGCTGGCCCCGTGCAAACCGCTCGACACCCAAGTGCTCGAACTGGCGCAAGCGCGGCAACAGCAACTGACCAAACCGGCCGGTTCCCTCGGTCAGCTCGAGTCGCTGGCTGTTCAGCTGGCCGGCCTGCAAGGGCAGGTGAAACCCGGCCTGGATCAAGTGTGGATTGCGATTTTCGCCGGTGATCATGGCGTGGTCGCCGAGGGTGTGTCGGCGTACCCCCAGGAAGTCACCGGGCAAATGCTGCACAATTTCGTCAACGGTGGTGCGGCGATCAGCGTGTTGGCGCGACAGTTGGGTGCATCCCTGGAAGTGGTCGATCTCGGCACCGTAACGCCGTCGTTGAATCTGCCGAACGTACGTCATCTGAACATCGGCCCTGGCACGGCGAATTTCGTACAAGGGTCGGCGATGACTCAGGCGCAAGGCGAACTTGCGTTGCAGGCCGGTCGCGACAGCGTGTTGCGTGCCATCACGACGGGCGCGCAACTGTTTATCGGTGGCGAGATGGGCATCGGCAACACCACCGCCGCCAGCGCCTTGGCCTGTGCCTTGCTCGATTGTCCGGTGATGCACCTGACCGGGCCGGGCACCGGGTTGAATGCACAAGGTGTCAGCCATAAGGCTCAAGTGATCGAGCGGGCGTTGACGTTGCACGCCGCTCAACGTGGCGATGCCTTGCTCACCCTGTTCAACCTCGGCGGTTTTGAAGTTGCAGCGTTGGTCGGGGCTTACCTGGCCTGTGCCCAGGAAGGCGTCGCGGTGCTGGTGGACGGGTTCATTTGCAGCGTTGCGGCATTGGTCGCGGTGCGATTGAACCCGCAATGCCGTCCGTGGCTTTTGTTCGCTCATCGTGGCGCCGAGCCGGGTCATCGGCATGTTTTGGAAACGCTGAATGCCGAACCGTTGCTCGATCTCGGACTGCGACTGGGCGAGGGCAGTGGTGCCGCGTTGGCGGTGCCGTTGCTGCGCCTGGCGTGTGATCTGCACGGGCAGATGGCGACCTTCGCCGAGGCCGCCGTGGCGGATCGTCCGGCATGACTTTGCACCTGGATCTGTTGCGTCACGGTGAGACCGAACTCGGCGGCGGCCTGCGCGGCAGCCTCGACGATGCGCTGACCGAGACGGGATGGGCGCAAATGCGCGCGGCGGTGTTCAGTCAGGGACCGTGGGATCGCCTGGTCAGCTCGCCATTGCAGCGGTGTGCGCGGTTCGCCCATGAGCTCGGTGAGCGATTGGCTTTGCCGGTCACGCTGGAAAAAGATCTGCAGGAACTGCATTTCGGCGCTTGGGAAGGGCAGAGCGCCGTCGAATTGATGAAAACCGATGCGCAGGCCCTGGGGCTATTTTGGGCTGATCCCTATGCGTTCACCCCTCCGGACGGTGAGCCGGTTGCGGATTTTTCTGCCAGGGTGCTTGCCGCCGTGGCGAGGTTGCAGGCCGCCTACGCCGGTGAACGGGTGTTGCTGATCAGCCATGGCGGCGTCATGCGTCTGCTGCTGGCCCAGGCACGGGGATTGCCGCGCGAGCAATTGCTGGGTGTCGAGGTCGGTCATGGTGCGTTGTTCTCGCTGTCGGTCGATGCCGATGGCGTGTTAAGGGAAGTGATCTGAGCATGTTGCCATTCTGGATCGCCCTGCAATTCCTCAGCAGTCTGCCGATCCGTCTGCCGGGAATGCCGACGCCTGAGCAGCTGGGACGCTCGCTGCTGTTCTATCCGCTGGTGGGGTTGTTGTTCGGCGTCATTCTGTGGACGTTGAACTGGCTGATGCTGGGGACGCCTTTGCTGCTGCATGCGGCCCTGTTGTTGACGGCTTGGGTCCTGCTCAGCGGAGCGTTGCACCTGGATGGCCTGGCCGACAGTGCCGATGCCTGGCTGGGCGGTTTTGGTGATCGCGAACGGACGTTGACGATCATGAAAGATCCGCGCAGCGGTCCGATCGCGGTGGTGGCGCTGGTGTTGGTGTTGCTGCTGAAATTCTGCGCGTTGCTGGCGCTGATCGAGCAGTCCCATGCGCTGGCCCTGATCATCGTGCCCCTGATCGGCCGAACTGCGTTGCTGGGGTTGTTCCTGACCACCCCTTATGTGCGCGCAGGCGGTTTGGGCCAGGCGCTCGCCGATCATCTTCCGCGCTCGGCGGGCAAGCAGATAATGGTCGCAAGCGCCGTGGTCTGTGTGCTGATTGCGGGGTTTGGCGGTGTTCTGGCGCTGGCCCTGGCGGCGGCAATGTTTGTCTGGCTGCGGCAGATGATGCTACGGCGATTGGGTGGAACCACGGGCGATACCGCCGGGGCGCTGCTGGAGCTGCTGGAAGTTGCAGTGCTGGTGGGCTTGGCGTTTTTCTGAACGTCACCCATCATGCGACTTGATTTAACACAACCGCGGGTATATACACGCACCATGCTCGAATCCCAATGTTTATGTATCAACCTGCGTCGCGCCGCCCGTGGCGTCAGCAGGCATTACGACGGCGCACTCGACGGCTTCGGGATCAATGTCGCGCAGTATTCTTTGCTGTGTAATTTGCAACGGCTGGATCAACCGAGCATTTCCACCCTCGCCGAAGCGATGGGGCTGGACCGCAGCACGCTGGGGCGCAATCTGCGTGTGCTGGAGGGCGAAGGGTTGGTGATGCTGGTCGAGGGCGAGGACATGCGCAATCGCATCGTCAGGCTGACCGAAGCCGGAGCAGAGCGTTTAAAAGCAGCCCTGCCGGCGTGGGAGGCAGCGCAACAGCGCTTGATCGATCGCCTGGGCGCTGAAAAGCGCGAAACATTACTGAAGTTGCTGGATGAACTGGCTTGATGCCAGTTTGTTCGATCTTAAGCGGGTATATACCCGCGACCGGAGAACAATAATGACATCGATGTGGCGTACATGTGGTTGGGTTCTGTTGGGGAGTGCGCTGATTCTTGCGTTGTCTCTGGGGGTGCGGCATGGCTTCGGGCTGTTCCTGGCGCCGATGAGTGCCGAATTCGGCTGGGGACGCGAGGTGTTTGCCTTCGCCATCGCCCTGCAAAACCTGATCTGGGGACTCGCACAGCCCTTTACTGGCGCGTTGGCCGATCGCTTCGGCGCGGCGAAAGTCGTGCTCATCGGCGGTGTGCTGTACGCCCTGGGCCTGGTGTTCATGGGCCTGTCGGATTCGCCGGCGACCTTGTCCCTGAGCGCCGGTCTGCTGATCGGGATTGGTCTGTCGGGTACCTCATTTTCAGTGATTCTCGGGGTGGTCGGGCGCGCAGTGCCGCCGGAAAAACGCAGCATGGGTATGGGCATTGCCAGCGCCGCCGGTTCGTTCGGTCAGTTCGCCATGCTGCCCGGCACGCTCGGATTGATTGGCTGGCTCGGTTGGTCAGCGGCGCTGCTGGCCTTGGGGCTGTTGGTGGCGCTGATCGTGCCGCTGGTGAGCATGCTCAAGGACAAGCCATTGCCAGTGCTTGGCCATGAGCAAACCCTCTCGGAAGCACTGCGTGAGGCCTGTTCTCACTCCGGGTTCTGGCTGCTGGCATTCGGTTTCTTTGTCTGTGGTTTTCAAGTGGTCTTTATCGGCGTGCACTTGCCAGCGTATCTGGTCGATCAGCATCTGCCTGCCACCGTCGGTACGACTGTTCTGGCGTTGATTGGCTTATTCAATATCTTCGGCACCTACACCGCCGGCTGGCTCGGCGGGCGCATGTCCAAGCCGCGTTTGCTTACCGGTTTGTACCTGTTGCGGGCCGTGGTGATCGCGCTGTTCCTGTGGGCGCCGGTGACCACGACGACGGCGTACCTGTTCGGCATGGCCATGGGCTTCCTGTGGTTGTCGACGGTGCCACTGACCAACGGCACCGTCGCAACCTTGTTCGGCGTACGAAACCTGTCCATGCTCGGAGGCATCGTTTTTCTCTTTCATCAACTGGGTTCGTTCCTTGGCGGCTGGTTGGGCGGGGTGGTGTACGACCGGACCGGGAGCTATGACTTGATCTGGCAGGTCGCGATTCTTCTGAGCCTGATGGCCGCCGCGCTGAACTGGCCGGTGCGTGAGCGACCGGTTGCGCGCCTGCAAACGCAAATGAGCACGACATGAACAGTCTCTGGCCACGTATCACCATTCTTGCCGTCTGCGCCGGGTTGCTCGCTGTGGCCTGGTGGGGTTGGCATCAGGGCGGCCTGGCGTTGATGCAATTGGGCATGGGGGCGTGTTAGGACGCTTGCTAGCGGGAGGGTAGGACGAGTAACTTCGATGTCACCCGAATCACTCAAGGAAGCACCGATATGCTGATGCGCTGGTTGGCAGTTCCCGCGTTACTGGTAGCGTTTACCGGATTGGCTCAAGCGGCAGAGTGCCCGGCGCTGCTACAGGGCTCGTTGCCCAAGCTGCGTTCCAATGAGTCCATCGACCTGTGCCAGCGCTTCGCCGGCAAGCCGCTGGTGGTGGTCAATACGGCGAGCTTCTGTGGCTTCGCCCCGCAGTTCAAAGGTCTTGAGGCGCTCAATCAGCGCTATAAAGAACAAGGCTTGGAAGTGATCGGTGTGCCGTCCAATGACTTCAAACAGGAGTCCAAGGACGGTGCCGAAACCGCCAAGGTCTGCTACGTCAACTACGGCGTGACGTTCACCATGACCGAGCCACAGAAAGTCCGGGGCGACGATGCCACGAACTTGTTCAAGGTACTCGGCAAACAGTCGAAAAATCCGCCGAAATGGAATTTCTACAAATACGTGGTCGACCGTCAAGGCAAGGTGGTCGCCAGCTTCTCCAGCTTGACCAAGCCTGACGATCCCGACTTCATCGCCGCAGTGGAGAAGGCTCTGGCCTCGCCACCCCTGGCCTCCGCTCCCTGATCGACAGCCACAAAAAAGCCCCGCCTCTGTACCAGAGCGCGGGGCTTTTTTTGATTGCGCGGGCGAGGGGTCAGGCTCGCCGCGAATTATCAGAAACGGTAGGTCGCACCGACACCGAAACCGTTCGCCGAGTTTTCATACTTGGCGCTGTAGGCCTGACGGCCATTGCTGTTGTTGACGTTGACCGATTCTTCCCACAGGTAGGAGTACGCCACGTCGATGGTCAGGTCGTCGGTCGGGCTCCAGCCGGCGCCCAGGCTGAAAATCTTGCGATCGCCCGTCGGGATGCGTGGGGAACGGTTTTCGTTGTTGGTTGGTGCCTGGTCAACCGAGAAACCGGTGCGCAGTACCCACTGCTTGTTCAGCTGATACGAAGCACCGATGGCGTGAGCCCAGGTGTCGTGCCAGTTCTGTTCTTCGGTGATGGTGCCAAGACCACGTGCGGCCAGGGCAGCAGGAACGCCTTCGTTTTCCACGGTGATTTCTTTCAGGCGGCTCCAGCGAGTCCAGGTGCTGCCTGCATAGAGAGTCCACTGGTCGTCGAGCTGGTGGGTAACCGAGAAGTCAACCGACTCGGGCGTGGTCAGGTCCAGGGAAGCATCGAACTTCTGGTTCGGATTCTGGCCCAGGGCGCCGAGCAGGCCGTAGTTGACCTTGGTGTCACCGTCGAGCTTGTACTTCACTTTCGAGTGGTAGGTCAGGCCGACGCGAGTGCTGTCGGTGGCTTGCACCAGGATACCGATGTTGTAGCCCAGAGCCGTGTCGTCACCCTTGATCTTGACTTCACCATCCGGTGCGCGCGGGTCCAGCGACAGGTTGGATTCCAGCTTGCCGTCGATACGGTTGATGGTCGGGCCGAAACCGATCGACACCTTGTCGTTGAAGGCGTAGCTGA
>NZ_RCOE01000099.1:0-654 GCF_004321495.1 Pseudomonas sp. Sample_10 | reverse complement strand
TCGTGTTCGACGACGCGGACCTGGATAAGGCCGTCGAAGGCGCGATCATTTCCAAATACCGCAACAACGGCCAGACCTGCGTTTGCGCCAACCGTCTGTACATCCAGGATTCGGTCTACGATGCGTTCGCCGAGAAGCTGAAAGTGGCAGTAGCCAAGCTGAAGATCGGTAACGGTCTGGAAGACGGCACCACCACCGGTCCGCTGATCGACGAAAAAGCCGTGGCCAAGGTGCAAGAGCACATTGCTGACGCCGTTGCCAAAGGCGCTACTGTGCTGTCCGGTGGCAAGTCGATGGAAGGTAACTTCTTCGAGCCGACTATTCTGACCAACGTGCCGAACAACGCGGCCGTGGCCAAGGAAGAAACCTTCGGCCCACTGGCGCCGCTGTTCCGCTTCAAAGATGAAGCCGATGTGATCGCGATGTCGAACGACACCGAATTCGGCCTGGCCTCGTACTTCTATGCTCGCGACCTGGGTCGTGTGTTCCGTGTGGCAGAAGCTCTGGAATACGGTATGGTCGGCGTCAACACCGGCTTGATCTCCAACGAAGTCGCGCCGTTCGGCGGCATCAAGGCCTCGGGCCTGGGCCGTGAAGGCTCCAAGTACGGCATCGAAGATTACCTGGAAATCAAATACCTCTGCCTGGGCATCT
>NZ_RCOE01000171.1:0-21152 GCF_004321495.1 Pseudomonas sp. Sample_10 | reverse complement strand
CTGCAGACCCGCGAGTGGGAAAAAGACGGTATCAAGCGTTACACCACTGAAATCGTGGTCGACATGCAAGGCACCATGCAATTGCTGGGTGGCCGTCCTCAGGGCGACCAGCAGGCTCAGGGCGGCGGTAACTACCAGCAATCCGCTCCGCGCCAGCAGGCTCCACGTCCTGCTCCGCAACAACAGCCACAGCGTCCGGCCCCACAGCAGGCCGCACCGCAACCGGCTCCGGATTTCGACAGCTTCGATGACGATATCCCGTTCTGATTCCTGCAAGCAGCAATAGAACCTGAAAAGCCCGGCTTCCGTATGGATGCCGGGCTTTTCGCATTTTCACCTGGGAAAATCCTGCGGGGGACAGGCCCGACCCAGGTGCGGTGGTATTCTGCTACAGGTGTAGAGCCTGTGAAGAATTGCCCATGGATCGCCTATCCACGTTGTTGTCACAGTTTGGCGTACGCGCAAATCTGTTTTACAGCGGCAATCTGTGCGGAGTGTCTACCTATGAGGGTGCCGACCAACGCGGTCATATTCATCTGTTGCAGGCCGGCTCTGTCACGTTGAAAGTCCCCGGGCGGCGCGAAATGCTGTTAACGCGCCCAAGCCTGATTTTCCTGCCACGCCCCAGCCGTCACCAACTCATCGCCAGTGAGCCTGAGGGCGCTCAGCTGTTATGCGCGTCGATGGTGTTTGATGGCGGTGTCAGCAATCCTCTATGTGTTTCGCTTCCCGACCTGCTGGTGCTACCCCTGGATGAGTTGCCGCTGCTGGCGGACACCTTGAGATGGTTGTTCAGTGAAGCTGCGGATGGGCATTGTGGCAGGGAAGCGGTGCTTGATCGCTTGTTCGAACTGTTGATTATCCTGCTGTTCCGGCATTTGCTCGATCACCAGCAGTTGAGCACCGGCATGATGGCCGGATTGGCCGATGTGCGCCTGGCTCGCTCGCTGATACAGATGCACAACCATCCTCAACGCCCCTGGTCCGTGGCGGAGTTGGCGAACGAGTCGAACATGTCGCGCGCCGCGTATGCGCTGCATTTTCGTGCGGTCCTGGGACAAACCCCGCTGGATTATCTTTTGAGCTGGCGGATCAGTCTGGCGCAGAAGCGTTTGCGGGAGGGACGGCCGATAACGCTGATCGCCGACGAAGTGGGCTATGAAAGTCCTTCGGCGCTCGCCCGTGCCTTTCGCCGCAAGACCGGCTGCAGTCCACGGGACTGGATGAAATCACTGAGCGGTGAGGGCGTCTTTCTAGCGCAAGACGGCGATGACCTGAATGTATGAACTGATTCAGGCCATCGGTGGATGAGGTTGTCAGCTCAAGGGGTTTCCAATCGGGTCAGCGAATGGCCTGCCACGAACAGGGACGCGGCAAGCAAGCCGATGTCCTTGAGCAGGAACTGGCCTGGCGCGACGGTAATGGCCGGGAAACCAAGACCGGGCTCGACCACACCGGGCGTCGAGAACATAAAGCTCAACGTGGTGAAAAACAATCCGGCCGACAAAGCGCCTCCAATCAATGAAAGCTTTGGTGAGAACAGGCGGCCCGCAATCAGTACACCGATCGAAACTTCCAGGACACCCAGCAAACTGGAAAACAGATCGACGCTGAAAAGCTGATAGACCCAACCCAGCAAGGGACT
This sequence comes from Pseudomonas sp. Sample_10, assembly GCF_004321495.1. Classification (NCBI taxonomy): domain Bacteria; kingdom Pseudomonadati; phylum Pseudomonadota; class Gammaproteobacteria; order Pseudomonadales; family Pseudomonadaceae; genus Pseudomonas; species Pseudomonas sp. Sample_10. The sequence goes on along the minus strand of NZ_RCOE01000171.1, from coordinate 19,507 downwards.
GTTGCTCACCAGGGGGACCAGCCCCTGCGCTTCGTAGTGAGTGAATTTCATTCCGCCGAACCAGAAGTAGATTACGGCAAGAGCGAAATAGATACCGTAGGTCCCGATCGCCATGGTGGTGAGACCCAGGGATGTTTTTTTCTTCAGGCTGTCGGTGCTGATAGTCATGCTGTTCATTGTTCAGGCTTCCAGTGAGTTTTCTCGAAAGTGGCATGGGTGCAAGCAACAATCCCCCGCGGATGCGTTGGGAGTGAGGCCATTGTTAGCGTTGGCATGACTTTCCAGCGTTCAGGCGGTCTTGCGTTCGGTGCAGATCGTCCAGACTCACAGGCAATAAAAAGCCCATGGCATTTGCGGCCATGGGCTTTTGCATTTTTGTTGCCGGTCAGGTTCTGGCAAATGCCAGCATGACCGAAGTGCTTATCGGGCCAGGAACTCGTCGGTCGACACCACGCTGGCATAAGCAAAACCCAGTGCCGACATGAAGGCGGCATGCACATGGGCTGCCGGGACGGTGAGGCCATTGAACTCCAGATCGCGGGAGGCGCAGGCGTCATGGATCACCGTAACGCTGTAGCCCAGATCATTGGCCGCCCGGGTGATGCCATCGACGCACATGTGGCTCATGCTGCCGACGACCACCAGCTCCTTGATGCCTTGCTCGTCGAGGATCGACTGCAGCTCGGTTTCGCGGAACGAGTTGACGAAGTGCTTGAGCACCACCGGCTCATTGGCCTGGTTGAGGACTTTGGGGTGAAGCTTGGCGCCCTCGGAGTTCGGGGTGAAAAACGGCGCGTCTTCTGAGGTGAACTCGTGGCGAATGTGCACCACCGAATCACCGGCCTCGCGAAAAGCCTTGAGCAGGCGAACGGCGTTGTCGGCAGCGGCATCGGCGCCGACCAGCGGCCACTTGCCTTGGGGGAAGTAGTCGTTTTGGATATCGACTACGATGAGTGCTTGCTTGGCCATGACTGTTTCCTCGAAGTGCGGTTTGGTGTGGAATCAAGTATTGGCTTGTGCAGGCCTTCCGAGGATTGGCCGCACCGACAATTGAAAGGGGAAAACTGACAATGGACGCACAAAGGCCAATCGCCGAGCTGGGGGTGGTGATCTATCCCGGGGCGCAAATGGCGGCGGTGCATGGCTTGACGGACCTGTTCGGGGTGGCCAACCGGATTGCCGGGGAACATCAGGCCGCTCATCTGCCGTTGTTGCGCGTCAGCCATTGGCAGGTCGAGGGTGACCGGGAACCGGTGCGGGTTTACGACAGCCATCCCGGCCCCGAGCACGCGTTAGTGGCGGTGCTGATTCCGCCGTCGATTGCCGGATTCTCCGAAGGCCAGGCGCCGCAAGGGCTGATTCAGTGGATTCGACAGCAGCACGCCAACGGAGCAACTCTGGGCGGAGTCTGTGTCGGCTCGATCCTGCTGGCTGAAAGTGGTCTGCTCGACGGTCGTAGCGCCACGACTCACTGGACTTCGTCCAAGACCTTTGCCGAGCGTTATCCGGCCATCAAACTCAAGGCCGACACGCCGATTGTCGACGATGGCGACTTGATCACCACTGCCGGATTGATGGCCTGGTCGGAACTGGGGTTGCGTCTGGTGGATCGTCTACTGGGGCCAAGCATTGCCACCGGCACCGCGCGTTTTCTGGTGGTCGAACACAGCGACAGCGCCAGCGAGTGCGGCAGCAACTTTGCGCCGATCCTCAACCATGGCGATGGGGCGATACTCAAGGTCCAGCACTGGCTGCAAAGCACCGGGGCCACTGACGTTTCGCTCACGACGATGGCTGAGCGCGCAGGGTTGGAGGAGCGTACGTTTCTGCGCAGGTTTCGCGCGGCCACCGGGCTCAAGCCCACCGAGTACTGCCAGCACCTGCGTGTCGGCAAGGCACGGGAAATGCTCGAGTTCACCAATGGCACCATCGATCACATTGCCTGGACCGTGGGCTATCAGGACCCGGGGGCTTTCCGTTCGACGTTCAAGAAAATTACCGGGCTGGCGCCGAGTGATTACCGGACGCGGTTTGGGGTGACGCCAGCCGCTGCGAACCGATAATCACCACAACCTCCCTGCAGGAGCGTTTATTGATCGTGCAAATTGCATGGAGTGGATTTGCTGTCGTGCAGAATAAAGCAGGCGCCATGCCATCACCGCTTGCGTAAATGTTTGATTGAAAAAGCGTTTTCCCGCTACCCCGATTGGCCTGATCTCTGCACCTGCAAAGGCTACATTCTCAAGCGACGATTCAAGGGGGATGCATGACCCCGGCAAACCGCAAGAAACTGGTGGTCGCCCATTCGGTGCACCCTGATGCGCCGCAGCATGAAGTCGAAACCAACCGCGCGCTGGCCCGCTGGCTGGCGCAAATTCTCGGGCTCAAGTTCGGAGGCAGCTACGACCCGCAACAGCATGCTGGTCGAGACCTTTACCTGTTGCCCACTCAAACGCTGGTAGGCCCCGCGGCCGCTCGACAATTGGGCATCAAGGGGCCGGAAGATTTATGGGGCGGGTATGTCGAGCATGACTTCATCTGCACCAAGGCGATCAGCCACGGCTTGTTGAACTACCACGCTCATGCGCCGAAAGGCTGGGCGCCGCTGTTTTCCGAGCGTGTGCGCAGTGTCGTGCTCGACGGTCTCAGCGTGTTCTCGTTCGCTGATGCACGGCCGGCGGCGGAGCATCTGCTCTACACCGGGCCAATACGTCTCAAGCCCATTCATGCTTGCGCCGGACGCGGTCAGGAAGTGATCAGCAGCCTCGATCAATTCGACGAGATACTCGCTCGCCCTGAAGCCAAAGCGTTGTTCAATGAGGGCGTAGTGCTGGAACAAGACCTGGACCAGGTGATCACCCACAGCGTCGGTCAGAGTTTCATCGGCAATAAAGTACTGAGTTACTGCGGTGATCAATACTTGACCAAAGACGCTCACGGCGAAGAGGTCTATGGTGGTTCCAATCTGCTGGTGGTGCAGGGCGACTACGATGATCTGTTGAAGCTGGACTTGCCGGAGGATGTGCAACTGGCGATCCACCAGGCGCAGGTGTTCGACAGGGCCGCTGATGAAGCCTATCCCGCTTTTTATGCCTCGCGGCGTAACTACGACATCGCCCAAGGGCTGGCCAGCGACGGCAAGCGGCGTAGCGGGGTGCTCGAACAATCCTGGCGCATGGGCGGTGCCAGTAGCGCCGAAGTGGCAGCGTTGCAGGCATTTCTCAATGATCCTGCAATGCGTGCGATCCGGGTGTCTTCGGTGGAAACCTACATCGATCAGGCGCTGCCCGCGGACGCCATCGAGGTGTACCGGGGACCGGCGCAAAACAGTGATTTTCTTCTCAAGTATGTAACGGTCAAATCCTATGACGGCTAGAAGCGAAAGCATTCAAATCGACATTGACGACGAACAGATGAGCGGGACGTTCCTCAGTCCCAAATCCAAGGTCCCCGGCGTGTTATTTGTGCACGGCTGGGGCGGCAGTCAGGAGCGAGACCTGGAACGGGCCAAAGGTATTGCCGGCCTGGGGTGTGTCTGCCTGACATTCGATCTTCGCGGACACACCGGAGGCACGGGGATTCCACTGTCACGGGTGACTCGCGAAGATAATCTGTGCGACCTGTTGGCAGCTTACGATCGCTTGCTGGCGCACCCGGCACTCGATACCTCGGCCATTGCCGTGGTGGGCACCAGTTACGGCGGTTACCTGGCCTCGATCCTGACGTCGTTGCGCCCTGTGCGCTGGCTGGCGTTGCGGGTGCCGGCGCTGTATCGCGACGATAAATGGCACACGCCAAAGCGTGACCTGGACAAGCTCGACCTGCGCGATTACCGCAGCACGCTGGTGCGTGCCGACAGCAATCGCGCCTTGCACGCCTGCTCGGAATTCACCGGGGATGTTCTGCTGGTAGAATCGGAGACCGATGCCTATGTACCTCACGCAACCATCATGAGCTACCGCGCGGCGTGCCAGCAGACGCACTCGTTGACGCACCGGATTATCGACGGTGCCGATCACGCATTGAGCGATCCGGTTTCACAGCAGGCTTACACCTCGATCCTCGTGGACTGGATCACGGAAATGGTGGTGGGTGAGCGCTTGAGCATTATTCAGTCCAAGTGATTGGTGGTGTTCTTTAAGGCGCCATCGAAGGCGCCATCGCGGGCAAGCCCGCGATGGCGTCAGTCCAATCACAGCAGATCACTTGGGTTTCTTGGCAATCCGCAGCGACTTCGCCTTGGCTTCCACCAACAAATACATCACCAACGTGATCAACAGCGGCAGCAGAAAATAGATCGCCCGATAGGCCAGCAACCCCGCCACCAGGCTGCCCCGTGACGCCTCATGTTGCAGCAGCGCGACGAACACCGCTTCCAGCACACCAAGCCCGGCCGGGATGTGCGTGATGACCCCGGCGATGGCACTGATCAGCAACACTCCAAGCACCAGCGGATAATCCAGTTTGCTCGGCAGCAAGGTAAAGATCACCGCGGCCATCAGTGACCAGTTCAAGGCACCCAGGCACAGTTGCAGGATTGCCATGCGCAGCGATGGCAAGTTGATTTCCACACCGCGAATCGACCACTCGCGGCGGCTGGAAAAACGGCAGGCCGCGAGGTATCCGGCACTCGCCAAGAGCAACAACACGCCCACCGCCTGCAATGCACCGCTGCTCAATTTCCAGCCTGGCGGCATCCGCACCAACCCACTGCTGAACACTACGCCGGCGATCAGCATGTAGCCGAACCAGTTGGTCGCCAGGCTCAGGCCGAGAATCTTGGCGATATTGCTCTTGCTCACCCCCAGTCGCGAATACAGGCGATAACGCATGGCGATGCCGCCCACCCAGGCGCTCAGGTTGAGGTTGAAGGCATAGCTGATGATCCCTACCGGGAGAATCTGTTTCCACGTCAGGTCCTGGCGGATGTAAGTGCGGCCGATCAGGTCGAAACAGGCGTACACCAGAAAACTCACCACGGTCAGGCTGGCCGCGATAATCAGAGTACGCACCTTGAAATCAGCCAGGGTTTCGAGCACTTCGGCCCATTCGATACGCTGGGCGAACATCGTCAACAGGACGATCAGCGCCAGAAAAAACAGCAGGGTCAGCGGTCTTTTCCAACGGCCCAGACGCGATTTGGCCGGATGCTCGGCGTGGGGCGCCGCGGGTGCTTCAGTGCGGCTCATGTCGATCGCTCCCGGTCGGTGGGGTGAACGCTTTCAGACGAGGTTTGTGCGCGGGCAGCCACCCGGCCCAGGCGGGGAAATGGCGCAGGAAGTGGAACACCAGAAAGCCCACGGTCATGTGCCAGATTCGGCCGCGCGGGGCCTTGTCCACGGACATGAATTTGCAGTGGTTGTCACTGAGATCTTCCAGGCGTTCGTAAAGTACGCGGTTGAACGTTCGATCGCGGATCAACACGTTGGCCTCCAGGTTCATCGACAGGCTCAACGGGTCGAGGTTGCTGGAGCCGACGGTGCTCCAGTCTTCGTCCACCAGCGCGACTTTGCCGTGCAGCGGACGGTCGCAGTATTCGTAGATTTTCACCCCGGACTTGAGCAGGTAATCGTAGGTCATGCGCGCAGCGAGCTTGGCCATCAGGACGTCCGGCTGCCCTTGCAGGATCAGGCGCACGTCAACGCCACGGCGAGCCGCGTTGCGGATGTCGCGCAGCAAACGATAGCCAGGGAAAAAGTAGGCGTTGGCAATTACCACGCGACGTTTTGCCGTGCGCAACACCTCGCGGTAAACCTCTTCGATGTCGTTGCGGTGATCACCGTTGTCGCGGTGTACCAGGCGCACCTGACCATCGTGATCGCTGACCGCCAGTTCCGAGCGGCGCTGCCTGCGGCGTTGCCACCAGTACTTGGCGTGCACCGGTCGGCCGCATTGCAGCAGGGCAAAATGGTGAATGTCCGCCACCGCCGGGCCTTGAACTTCCACCGAATAATCCTGCTTGGCTTCAGGACCGAAATCGGCCAGATGGTCAGCGGAAAAATTGATCCCTCCGATGAAGGCAATGGTCCCGTCCACCACCACGATCTTGCGGTGCAGGCGGCGGAACCAATTGGTGCGGATGCCCAGGCGCTTGGGGGCCGGGTCGAACATTTGCAGATGCACGCCAGCGCTGCTCAGGGCAGTGAGATACCCAGTGCTCAGTTCGCCACAACCAAATCCGTCCAGGCTGGCGGTGACACGCACGCCCCGTTGCGCTGCTTCGATGAGCACCTCCTTCAGTTCATCGCCGACCTTGTCTTCAAAGACAATGAAGGTTTCCAGAAGGATTTCGGTTTTCGCCTGGCGCATGGCCTCGAACACCCGGGGGAAATAGGCTTCGCCGTTTTCCAGCAACTCGACGCGGTTATTGCCTTGCCAGCGGTATTCGACATCGACGGTTGCGGGTTGGCTAATGGGGGGCGCGGCAATCGGCTGCACAGTGGTTTTTTCCATCGGTGAAATACTCATAGCTCTATCTCCACCGACAAGGGGGCGTGGTCGGAAAGGTGTGACCAGGGGCGAGTGGTGAGCACCTTCGGGTGGCTGGCCTTGAGGTTGCGCACGTAGATGCGATCCAGGCGCAGGGCCGGCAGGCGTGCCGGAAAACTGCGCGCCGGTTTACCGTGATGCTGAGCGAACACCTCGTGCAGACCACAGGGTTTGAGCAGGGCATCGGCGCGCTGGCGCCAATCGTTGAAATCGCCGGCGACAATCACGGGTGCATCACCTGGCAGTTGCGCCAAACGCTGGGCGAGCAATTTGAGTTGTTCATTGCGGTGGGATTCACGCAGGCCCAGGTGCACGCAAATCGCGTGTACCTCCGGACCTTCACCGGGCAGGCGCAGGGTGCAATGCAGGATGCCGCGATTCTCGTGGCCGCTGATGGACACGTCGAGGTTGTCATGGCGAACGATCTGGAATTTCGACAACAGCGCGTTGCCGTGATCGCCCGCCGGATAAACCGCATTGCGTCCGTAGGCAAACTGCGGCCACAGCGTGTCGGCAAGGAACTCATATTGCGGCATCGCCGGCCAATTGCTGTAGCGTTTGGGATGCTGTTCGTGAGTGCCGTGAACCTCCTGCAAAAACACCACATCGGCGGCTACACTGCGCACCGCTTCGCGCAACTCCGGCAGAATGAACCTGCGATTGAGTGCGGTGAAACCCTTGTGCGTATTGACCGTCAGCACCGTAAACCGGTGCACGCTGGTGTTGACGCTTTCTTGTTCGTCCGTCACGCCGATTGGCTCGGAAATGCTCATGGCAGCACCCCTTCGGCGGCAGGTTCTCCGGGAGCGGTGAGCAGGTGTTTGTCGAGATCGAAACGTTCCAGCAGGCGGCGCGCGTCGTAGGGCGCGTGAACCTTGATGTCATTGTCGAAGTAGCAAAACACTTCGCGGGACTTGCGTGCCTTGGGCTTCTGTCTGGGCGCGATCAGATGCGGATCCTCCGGTTGCCGACCGTGATGCCAAGCTTCGATCCGGTCCCCCCAGCGCTTGAGCGCCTGCGCGGTATAGCCGCTGGCGTACAGTTCTTCGGCACCGTGCAGGCGCAGGTAGACGAAGTCGCTGGTAATGTCTTCGCGGTAAGGCCACTTACCGGCGGTGTCGGCGATCACCAACGCGGCGTTATAGCGCTTGAGCAGGCGAACGAAGGCCGGGTCGATGAAGCTTTCGTGACGAATTTCCACCGCGTGGCGCAGCGGCTTTTTTCCATGGGCCTTCAAACTGGCCGGGCCGTGCAGGTGCGAGTCGTGCTCGTGGGCGAGGGCGGCTGCTTGCTGGGTATCGTGGGGAAGCTGATCGAGAAAGGTTTCGAACAGTTCGGCATCGAATTTGAAGTTGGGCGGAAATTGCCAGAGGATCGGCCCGAGCTTTTCCTTGAGCTCCAGAACCCCGGAGGCGAAGAAATTGGCCAGGGGCTTGTGGATGTCCCGCAAACGCTTGATGTGGGTAATGAAACGCGGGGCTTTAACGCTGAAGATGAAGTTCAGTGGGGTTTCGGCGTACCACTGGGCGTACCGGTCAGGCCGTTGCAGGGCGTAGAACGATCCATTGATTTCGATGCTGTTGACCGCCCGCGACGCGAACTGCAGTTCACGTTTCTGGGGCAAACCCTTTGGGTAGAAATCGCCCCTCCAGGGCGTGTAGCGCCAACCTGAAATGCCGATGTGAATCGCCGCCATGTCGCCTCCCGTCTGAATGCCCCCGATCTTTTGATGACTGCGGGCAAGCGGCGAAAGTTTCGACGGAACTACCGACGGTGCATTTCTTTAAATTGACCGGTAGGAGCGAGGCTTGCCCGCTAAGGCGTCATAACATTGAACATCAATGTCGCCAGATCCGGCGCCTTCGCGGGCAAGCCTCACTCCTGCAAGGGGATATCAGTGACTGGGGACGACCCGGGTCGAGCTTTCGGCATACACCGGGCCGAGGCGATCCAGGCGGCCGCTCCACGCCGTCAATGCCAGGGCCACCAGCACCACCAGCCCACCGATCCATGCGGTATGGATCAAGCCCATGTGTGCAACGATCAATCCGCCACCCCAGGCGCCGCCGGCGATACCGAGGTTGAACGCGGCGATGTTCAGGCCCGATGCGACGTCCACCGCATGGGGGGTGTGATGTTCGGCCTGTCGCACCACGTACACCTGCAAACCCGGCACATTCCCGAAAGCCACGGCGCCCCAGACCAGCACAGTCGCCAGCGCCAACCAGGGATTGCCAGCGGTAAATGTCAGGATGAACAGTACTGCGGCGAGCAAGGCGAAGATGATTTTCAAGGCGCTGATCGGGCCGCGTTTGTCGGCCAGTTTACCGCCCCAGATGTTGCCGACCGCCACCGAGATGCCATACACCAGCAATACCAGGCTGACGGTGCTGGCACTGAAACCTGCGATGTCCTGAAGAATCGGTGCCAGGAACGTGAAGGCAATGAACGAACCGCCGTAACCGACCGCCGTCATCGCGTACACCAACAACAGGCGCGGTTGCTTGAGCACCTGCAATTGCTGCAACAATGAAGCCGGTTTGCTGTGGGCAATGTTTTTCGGCACATAGAGCAGGCTGCCAATGAACGCGATCACGCCCAAGGCCGAGACGGCGAGAAAGGTTTCACGCCAGCCGAAATGTTGGCCGATGAACGTACCCAGCGGCACGCCGGTGACCAGGGCCACGGTCAGGCCGGTGAACATGATGGCAATGGCGCTGGCGGCTTTTTCCTTGGGCACTAGACTGGTCGCGATGGTCGAACCGATCGAGAAAAACACCCCGTGCGCCAGACCGGTTACGATCCGTGCCAGTACCAGCGACTCGTAACCCGGCGCTTTCCAAGCCAGCAGATTGCCAAGGGTAAACAGCACCATCAGCGACAACAGCAACAATTTGCGCGGGACTTTGCCGGTCAGGGCAGTCAGCACCGGGGCGCCCACGGCGACGCCCAGCGCATACAGGCTGACCAGCAGGCCGGCCGACGGCAGGCTGACGCCGAGGTCGGCGCCGATGGTAGGTAGCAGGCCAACGATGACGAACTCGGTCGTCCCGATGGCGAAGGCGCTGAGGGTCAGCGCGAGCAAGGCAATAGGCATGACTGCAACTCCGGTGGGTTGATTTGATGGAGCGCAGTGTCGGGGTTTGGGTTGTGCGGAAAAATACAGGGATGAGCATTTGATATTTGTCTTCAACGCAAAGATCGCCGAACCGATGGGGGCCAGCGCCGAACTAGTCCGTCATTTGTCGATCAGTTCCTTACAGTCTTATCCAAAGGAGCGGATGCCTTGATCAAGCTCAAGACCGCGATGTTACTGGGGGCGTTGCTGTTTGTGGGCAGCGAGGAACTGGAGGCGGCGGCCGTTGCGGGTCTGCCCGCAAGTGCCACTGCAGCGACACCGCCGGCCCACCCTCAACCGCTGGTTCAGGGCGGCTTGCTGGGCGCCATCAGTTCCAGCATTGACGAGGTGCAGACCAGGCTCGACCTCAATGAAAACCTGGTCGACGCCTGGCGTCTGCGCGCTGATCGCGCCGCGGACGAGGTCGATCAGCTGGTCAATCATCCATCCGCTCGTTCGAGCTGGAGCGTGACTGGGGATTTCCTGTTGCTGACCTTGGTCTGGGCCGCAGTTTTTGGCTCATTCTGGTTGCTCGGCAAATGGTCGGCGCAACGCCTGTGTGAACATCGGTTACTGCTCAGTCGTGAGCGTGGACAAGCGTTGCTGGGCTACGTGCTGCCCTACGGCATCGCCGCGCTGGTGAGCCTGCCGCTGACCATTTATACCAGTCAGTTTCTACCGGTGTCGGCGGGGCGGGCGCTGTCGTTGTGCTTTGCCTATGCCACCAGTAGCGGCGTGTTCGCCGCGTCGTTGGTGATGTCACTGGTGGTGCTGTTCAACACCGGTCACAAACGTCGCGCAGTACAGATCATTCGCCAGCACAGTCCGCGTCCGCTGTTCGGGATCGGTTTTCTCGTCGCACTGAGTGACGCGCTGACCAGTCCGCAGATCGCTCATCAGTTGGGCAATAATCTCACCAGCAGCATCGCAGTGTTTACCGGTCTGGCGGCTTCGATTTCCTTTGGTCTGCTAGTGGTCCGCATGCGTCGACCGGTCGCTCAGCTGATTCGCATCCTGCCGCTGGCCCAACGCCGCAAACAGCCGGCGTTACGTGAAACCCTGCGGATTTTTTCCGGGCTCTGGTATTGGCCGATTCTGTTGATGGTGCTGGTTTCGATCATCAACCTGATCAGCGTCAGTGCAGACAATCAGCAGGTCCTGCGCAGTGCGCTGTTCACTACGATACTGCTGATTGCCACGGTGTTCCTGAGTACCACGCTGCATCACCTTTTCAAGTCGCGCAGTGAAACGGACGTGCGCCGCAGCAGTGCCTACAAACAGCGTTTTCTGAGCCTTTCCCACGCCTTGCTGCGCATCGCCATGGCCATTGTCTTCATCGATATTCTCGGGCGCATCTGGGGCGTATCGCTGTTCGATTTTGCGGTGAGCAATGCGGTCGGTCGGGCGATCAGTGATTCGCTGAGCCATATCGGCCTGATCTTCCTGATCACCTGGATGGTGTGGGTGGTGCTCGACACGGCGATCCAGGAAGCGCTGAAACCACCGGCCAATAAACGCTCGGCACGCCAGCCCAGTACACGGGTGAAAACCATCCTGCCGCTGCTGCGCAATGCGATCAAAATCATTCTGGTGGTGATCTGCGCGATCACCACCATGGCCAACCTGGGGATCAACGTCGCGCCGTTCCTGGCCGGTGCCGGGGTGATCGGCCTGGCCATCGGTTTCGGTTCCCAGCAACTGGTGCAGGACGTGATCACCGGATTGTTCATCATCATTGAAGACACACTGTCCATCGGCGACTGGGTGGTACTCGATTCCGGCCACGCCGGCACGGTCGAAGGTTTGACCATTCGCACCTTGCGCTTGCGCGATGGCAAGGGGTTCGTGCATTCGGTGCCGTTCGGCCAGATCAAGGCAGTGACCAACCAATCGCGGCAATTTGCCTACGCGTTCTTCTCGGTGCAGTTCACCTACGACACCGATGTCGACAAGGCCATTGAACTGATTCGCGAGGCCGGGCATTCCATCAGCGATGACCCGTTCCTCAGGTACAACCTGCAAGGGCCACTGGACGTATTTGGTGTCGACAAAATGGACCTCAACGGCGTGGTGCTGACGGCGCAGTTCCGCACCGTGTCGGGAGGTCAGTACGCGGTGAGTCGAGCGTTCAACCAGCGTTTGAAAAAGCTTGTGGATAACAGCCCATGGGTGCACTTCGCGCAGACTTATCCACAGCAGGTTTTGTTGCCCAAGCGCCGGCAGGAGGATGAGGAGATATCGGATCAGGTTCGGATTCCATAACTGCGCCCCAACAAATCTTTTGTGGCGAGGGAGCTTGCTCCCGCTGGGCTGCGCAGCAGTCAATGATCGTTCCCACGCTCCGCGTGGGAATGCCTCACCGGACGCTCCGCGTCCGCTTCTGGGACGCAGAGCGTCCTTGGCTGGGTTCCCACGCGGAGCATGGGAACGATTAGCGTCTTATCAGTTTATTGCGAACCTCTGCACCCGCCTGCTGATCCAGCTCCCGCCAAAAAACCTGCTTGCCGGCAATCTCCGCAGCCACCGGCAATCCATCCCGATACACCAGCCGATTACTTGCCAACGCCGGCACTTTCGCCCCTGGCAGCAGCGTGCCGGCGAGGTTCAGCGGATCGACCCCGCACACCGCGATCAAGCTGCCGTCATGGGGCCGGCGGCGCATCTCGCGCAACAGAGGAATCGCCTCGGGCAGCGCAAATTGCTCGCCCGCCAGGCCACTGACAAAGCGTCCGCCGCGAATCTCACCGCGTGCTTCCAGGCGATGGAAAGTGCGCAACAATTCCCGCCAGCTCGGCAACCAATCCGCTTCCCGTTCGAGCAACCGCCAGAACACTACGCCGTAGCGACGCAACAAGGTCATGGCGATGTGTTCCAGCGTGTCGGCGGGTGTTGGCGCCGGGCGCAGGTTATCCACAACCGCGGCGGTGGCACCACGCCTGAGTAGCGCCCAGCGCCCGGCGTCGTCCATGCCCCCGACGAAGGCCCCGCGGCCGCGTCGGCTGCTGCGGCTCTGCCGCTTGCTGGCCGGGGTGATCAATGCGCGCAGACCGGCAAAGCTGTCGGCGTTTACCAGTCCGGCGCCGACCAATTCCTGCAAGGCAATTTCCAGTTCCGCGCGCAGCAAGTGCGCTTCATGAGTCAGCTCATCAAAAAACAGTGCGCCGTGCTGGCTGAGGGCGGCGTGAACCTTTTGCGTTTTCGGCGACAGTTCGTCAATCGGTGTTTGTTCGGCCAATTCGCTCCAGAGCCCGACCCGGTTGCGTGGCAATAACACAATCGGTGTGCTGCGCAGGGCGGCGCTGGCGTTTTTGTTGTGCGCGGTGAGACGAGTCCACACCAGTTTGCCGCTGCGGCACAGTTCATCGAGCCAGGTCGGCGAATAGTCCTTGATGCGCGCCGGGAGGAGGTCGCTGTCCCAGGCTGAAGCGGCGGCGGGGTAGCCTTCGAATTGCGCGGCGATTGCCGGCAATACCGCATTGCCCTGACCTTGGGTAGCGCTGGACAGATGCTGCCAGTCGAACAGAAACCGCATGAAGTCCTGCAACGCCACCGGTTCGATTTCCCGGCGCAGACGCTTGACCGTGTAGCGGTGAATCCTCGCGAGCAGATGCCGTTCGCACCATTCGTCGTCGGCGCCGCCCGGGGTAAAACGACCACGCAGTACGTAGCCTTCGCGCTCCAGTTGCGCCAAGGCCTGCGTGACTCGATCAGGCGGTAAACCGAGCGGTTCGGCAATCGCCTCCAGCGGCACCGGGCCAAAAGCGCTGAGCCGCGCACGAAGCACTTCCAGCAGGGCGGCATCCGCTTTCCAGGGTTCATCAAAGCCCGGCAACGCTTGCAGGACCGGCCAGCATTCGGCCTGTGGATAAATCGCCCGCAGGCAAGTGAGGCGTTCCCGCGCCAGCCACAGAGACTGATTGATTTGGCAGGCGCGGCCGCTGTCGGCCAGGGTTCTCAGCCAGTCGAGCCAATTCGGATTGGCCCGGGCCTCGGTGTCGGTGATGCACGCCAGGCTCATCAATGCCTCGTGCATTTCATCGACGTTCCCGGGGGCTGGCCAGGCTTCATCGCCCACAGCGGCAATCGCCTCGACGTCCAGTGCGCCGAGGTCGTCGGTGGATTGCGGATCGCTCCAGCGGCGGTTGAGCACCGCTTGCGTGCGTCGTTCCTCCAGCGGTGCATCGTCGAGAAAGGTGTAGGGGCGGGCGCTGAGGATTTCTGCGGCCAGCGGCGAGGGTGCCGGCAAGTCGCGGCTGATCAGGCGAACGTCGCCGTGCTCCATGCGCCGCAGCAAGGCCAGCCAGCCTTCACTGTCCATGGCTTCGTGCAGGCAGTCGTCGAGGGTTTGTTCCACCAGCGGATGGTCGGGAATGTCCCGCTCGCCAGCGAGGTTTTCCACGCAGGCGATCTGGTCGGGAAACACGCTGGCGATCAAGTCTTCGCTTTTCATCCGCTGAATCTGTGGCGCGACTTTACGCCCGCCGCTGAAGCGCGGCAGGCCCAGGGCAACCCCGGCATTCCAGCGCCAGCGCACGCCGAACAGCGGCGCGTCGAGCACCGCTTGAATCAGGATGTGCTCGGCGCTGTTGCTGTGCAGGTAACGCCAGACGTCGTCCAGTTCAAAGCTGTGGCTGGTGGACAGCGACAATACGATGGCGTCTTCGCTGGCGGCGGCCTGCAATTCGAAGTTGAAGGTGCGACAGAAACGCTTGCGCAGGGCCAGGCCCCAGGCGCGGTTGATGCGACTGCCGAATGGGCTGTGGATGATCAGTTGCGTGCCGCCGGACTCGTCGAAAAAACGCTCCATCAACAGCGTATCCTGCGACGGCAGGGCGCCGAGGGTCTGGCGCGCCCGGGCCAGGTATTCCACCAGTTGTTCGGCGCTGGCCAGGTTCAGGCCGAGGGTGTTCGTCAGCCACTCGATCGCGGGTTGCAACTGGCCCGGCGTAGCGCCCAGCAACCCATCGAGGTACGCCTGCAAACGGGCCACCGCCTTCGATAATTCGGTGCTGCGTGCTGGCGCTTCGCCGAGCCAGAACGGAATGGTCGGCGGCTGGCCCTGGGCATCTTCGACCCGCACCTTGCCGGTTTCCACGCGCAGGATTCGATAAGACGTATTGCCCAACTGGAAGACATCCCCGGCGATGCTTTCCACTGCAAAGTCTTCGTTGACGCTGCCGATGTTCAGCCCTTGAGGTTCGAGCAACACGCTGTAGTCGGCATTGTCCGGAATGGTCCCGCCGCTGGTCACCGCCGTCAGTTTCGCCCCCCGGCGCCCTCGCAGGCTGCGGGTCACGGCGTCGCGGTGCAGGTAAGCGCTGCGGATGCCCTGGCGTCCGTTGTAGCCTTCGGCAAGCATCCGCAGCAGCGCCTGATAGTGTTTTTCGTCGAGATCGGCATAGGGCGAGGCGCGGCGCAGCAGGTCCAGCAACGCTTGTTCCTGCCATTCCTGGCAACTGACTTCGGCAATGATCTGCTGCGCCAGAACGTCCAGCGGTGCCACGGGGATCAGCAAGGTATCGAGCTCGCCCCGGCGAACGCAGTCGAGCAGCGCGGCGCACTCGATCAAGTCGTCGCGGGTGGTGGCGAACAAGCGGCCCTTGGGCGTGCCGCCAACCTGGTGTCCGGAACGGCCAACCCTTTGCAGAAAGCCGGAGATCGACCGTGGCGAGGCGATCTGGCACACCAGGTCGACATCGCCGATGTCGATACCCAGTTCCAGCGATGCCGTGGCGATCAACACTTGCAGGTCGCCGCGCTTGAGCCGCTGCTCGGCGTCGAGACGGAATTCCTTGGCCAGGCTGCCGTGGTGGGCGGCCACGGCCTCCTTGCCCAGGCGTTCGCTCAAGTGCCGGCTCAAGCGTTCGGCCAGGCGCCGGGTGTTGACGAAAATCAGCGTAGTGCGGTGATCCCGGGCGAGGGCGGCGAGGCGATCATAGACCAGTTCCCAGACATCATTGGCCATCACCGCCGACAACGGCACGGGCGGCACTTCGATATCCAGGTCCCGTGGGCGGGCGTGGCCGATGTCGATGATTTCACAAGGTCGGTCGCGCCCCACCAGAAAGCGCGAAACCGCGTCGATGGGTTTCTGCGTGGCTGACAGGCCGATGCGCACCAGCGGTTCGACGCACAGCGCCTGCAAGCGTTCCAGGCTCAAGGCCAGGTGACTGCCGCGTTTGCTGGCGGCGATGGCGTGGATTTCGTCGACGATCACCGTGCGCGTGGTGCCGAGCATTTGCCGGCCGGAATCGGAGCCGAGCAACACATAGAGCGATTCCGGCGTGGTCACCAGGATATGCGGCGCGGTTTTGCGCATCGCCGAGCGGTCTTTTTGCGGAGTATCGCCGGTGCGTACGGCGGTGCTGATCGAAAGTTCCGGCAGGCCCATCAGGCGCAACTGTTCGGTGATGCCGGCGAGCGGGTTTTGCAGGTTGATGCGAATGTCGTTCGACAGCGCCTTGAGCGGTGAGACGTAGACCACCAGGGTTTGATCCGGCAGGCCTTCAGGATTGTCCAGGCCCCGGTGCACCAGGTCGTCGATGACCGCGAGGAATGCGGTGAGGGTTTTGCCCGAGCCCGTGGGCGCCGCGATCAACGTCGAGCGGCGCTGGCGAATCAACGGCCACGCCCGGGCCTGAGCGGCGGTGACCGCAGCAAAGGTGTGACTGAACCAGGCGCTGACGGCGGGGTGGAAGCCGTCCAGGGCACTGTCTGCGGGGATGGGCAGGTTCATGTGCTGATTTATGCGGGCGGGGCAGGGAAGATGCAAGTACCGCTCGGTTTATCAATTCCTCCCCTGTGGCGAGGGAGCTTGCTCCCGTTCGACCGCGAAGCAGTCGCCAGCAATCTGGGGCCGCTTCGCAGCCCAGCGGGAGCAAGCTCCCTCGCCACAGGGGGGGGCGAGTTGAAGTCCCGGACATCTACACTTTACGGATGACGGTTGCGCACTAAACCCGCAAAATGCAACGATTCCGGCAACCATCAATGGCATCGCCCGCGGGCGTTGTCCATTCAGCCATTGTTTTTACCAGACTGGGCCTGCTGACTTTATGCGAATGCGCCTTATGTTACTGGGCGGCGGAAATGCCCTTGGGCAGGCGCTGATTCGCCTCGGTGCAGAGGAAGACATCGGTTTCCTCGCCCCCCGCCCGCCGCAAGACGGCTGGGATGCCGCGAGCCTGACGCAACTGCTCGACGACACCCGTCCGGACGCGTTGATCAACCTCGCCTATTACTTCGACTGGTTCCAGGCGGAGGCGGTCAGCGAACAACGTCTGGCCGGGCAAGAGCGCGCAGTCGAACGCCTGGCCGAACTGTGCCAGCACCACAACATCGTGCTGCTGCAGCCTTCGAGCTATCGCGTGTTCGATGGCTCCCGCGCCACCGCCTACAGCGAAAAAGACGAACCGGTGCCGCTGGGCCTGCGTGGTCAGGCGTTGTGGCGAATCGAGCAGAGCGTTCGCGCTACCTGCCCGCAGCACGTGCTGCTGCGCTTCGGCTGGCTGCTCGATGACAGCCCTGACGGCAGCCTCGGCCGTTTCCTCGAGCGGGCCGAGCAGCCGGATGAATTGCTGCTGGCCGACGACCGTCGGGGTAATCCGACGCCGGTTGACGACGCCGCCCGGGTGATCATTTCGGTGCTCAAGCAACTCGACTGCGCAGCGCCGTTGTGGGGGACTTACCACTACGCCGGGCATGAGGCGACCACGCCGCTGGCGCTGGGGCAGGCGATCCTCACCGAAGCGCGGGCGTTGCATCCGCTGGCCCTCGAAGCACCGACCGCCCAGGCCCATGCCGCGCGGCCGGATGCCGCCGAAGAACCGCAACATGCGGTGCTGGCCTGCAAGAAAATTCTGCACACCTTCGGCATCAAGCCACGCGCCTGGCGTGCGGCACTTCCCGGACTACTGGACAGGTTCTATCGCCATGGCTGACGGCCCCGTTTTAATCACCGGCGGCGCCGGTTTCATTGGCTCGCACCTGACCGATGCCTTGCTCGCCAAGGGCTATTCGGTGCGCATCCTCGATGACTTGTCGACGGGCAAGCGCAGCAATCTGCCATTGGATAATCCGAAGGTCGAACTGATTGTCGGCGACGTCGCCGATGCCGCGCTGGTGACACGGACCATGGCCGGTTGCAGCGCCGTGGCGCACCTGGCGGCAGTGGCATCGGTGCAGGCTTCGGTGGACGATCCGGTGAAGACCCACCAAAGCAATTTCATCGGTTCGCTGAATGTCTGCGAAGCCATGCGCCAGTCCGCGGTCAAACGGGTTGTGTTTGCCTCCAGTGCGGCGGTGTACGGCAACAACGGCGAAGGTGAGTCGATCGATGAAGACACAGCAAAATCACCGTTGACGCCCTACGCGTCAGACAAACTGGCGAGCGAGCACTACTTCGATTTCTACCGGCGCGAGCATGGTCTTGAACCGGTGATCTTTCGTTTCTTCAACATCTTCGGTCCGCGTCAGGATCCGTCCTCGCCGTACTCCGGTGTGATCAGCATTTTCAGCGAGCGCGCGCAGAAAGGCCTGCCGATCACCGTGTTTGGCGACGGCGAGCAGACCCGGGATTTTCTCTACGTCGAGGACCTGGTGAAGTTGCTGGTGCAAGCCATCGAAAAGCCTCAGGTTGAGCTCGGCGCGGTCAACGTTGGCTGGAATCAGGCGACCAGTCTCAAGCAATTGCTGACCGCACTTGAAAGCGTGGTCGGCGAGTTGCCTGCCGTGAGTTACGCCCCGGCACGTTCCGGTGACATCCGCCATTCACGGGCGAACAATCGGCAATTGCTGGAACGTTTCAAAGCCCCCGCGCAAACGCCGTTGAACGTTGGCCTGGCGCGGCTGCTGGGGCAATAGAAAAAGGCGCCTGTCAAAGCGCCTTTTGCGTATCGTTCCCACGCTCTGCGTGGGAATGCCTCAATGGACGCTCTGCGTCTGCTCTTGGGACGCGGAGCATCCCTGGCCGCATTCCCAAGCGGAGCGTGGGAACGATCTTCACCACCACGTGAATCCTTAGAATTTATAACCCAGACCGACCATGTAGATGAACGGATCGACATCCACGTTCACCCGTGCCCGGGTGCCCGGTGCAACGGCGTTGTTCTCCACGGTCGCGCGGGTGTCGATGTCGATGTAGCGCACCTGGGCGTTGATCATCACGTTGTCGGTCAGCATGTAGTCGGCACCAACCTGCCAGGCCATGCCCCAGGAATTGCTCGCCTTGAAGTTGCTGAAACCGGCGGCACTGGCCTGGCTGCCAACGTGCTCGTCGTAGATCCAGGTGTAGTTGATGCCGGCGCCCACATACGGCTGGAAAGCAGACTTCCCGTCCAGTGGGTAATACACCACGCTCAGCGTCGGCGGCAGGTGTTTGAGCGTACCGAGTTTGCCGTTGGCGGCGCTCAGCGCGGTGTTCTTGAGTTTCACGTCATGCTCGAACGGTGTGGCCGCGAGCAGTTCGATACCCCAGTTGCTGGTCAGCATGTAGGCAACGTTGAGGCCCAATTGCGTGTCGCTGCTCATGGTCGCCTTGCCGCCCAGGTCGGCGCCGCTAAGCGGGCCTTGATCGACCTTCACGGTGGAGCTGTCGGCTTCCGGGTTGACGGTGATCGCGCCGGCGCGAAGGATGATGTCGCCCGCCTGATGGGCGTGGGCGAGCGGGACTGCGAGCGCGAGGGCGACCAGCGATGCGCCGAGCAAAGACTTGTTCATGGGGGCTCCAAAGGACGTTAAAAATGTTCGATGTCCAATGGTAAGTTGCCTAACGATTCGGTCTTTTGATGCAGCTCAATGAAACAGTGGAAGGTCTGGCTTTTGTGGAATGTCTGAGGACCTCTTCGCGGGCAAGCCTCGCTCCTTGTATGTTGACCCTGAGTCCAAAGAGAGAGGTTACGCTCA
>NZ_RCOE01000147.1:0-661 GCF_004321495.1 Pseudomonas sp. Sample_10 | reverse complement strand
GAACAGGTTGCGCGGCACGCAGATCTCATAACCGGCCAGAAGACGAGCTTCTTCACGATCATCCAGACCCTTGAGCTTTGCGACCAGGAACTTGTCGTTCCCGCGTCCGCTGACCAGCTCTACCTGCTTTACATTGCCGTCACGCTTGAGCGTCCAGGTTTTGTAATCCAGCAGGTTCTTGATCGGATCAGTAAAGGAATACACCTTCACTTCGCCGCGAACGCCGTGAACAGAATAAATCTTGCCGATAACGATCAAATCATCAGCAACAGCTGGCGTCGCGTTCATATTGCTCAGGCCGCAGCCTTGGCAGATTCCTTCAACAACTGAGCAACGCGCTCAGAAGGTTGTGCACCAACGCTCAGCCAGTAGGCTACGCGCTCTTGGTTCACGGACAGACGAACTTCTTGACCACGAGCAACAGGGTTGAAGAAACCAACCTGTTCCTTGTGCGAACCGTCGCGCGGGTTGCGGCTGTCGGTTACGGTCAAGTGGTAAAACGGGCGCTTTTTGGAGCCGCCAAGGGCAAGACGGATTGTTAGCATGTGAACATCGTTCCTGTAGTCGGTGCTGCAAATCTAAAGGCACAGCGGGCATGGGTGCCCGAAAGGCCGCATATTCTAAGGAATATCCGGACTTTTGCAAATGACTTTTTCCGGCG
>NZ_RCOE01000196.1:0-21980 GCF_004321495.1 Pseudomonas sp. Sample_10 | reverse complement strand
GTGTTGAACATCATTCGGCTTTAACGGATACTGCCGCATTTTCCAAGCATCTCTAAAACGTAGCGAAAACGGCTCAAACGAAGTAGGAAACAGGCCAAAAGCAGTGTTTACCGGGGGTAAACGCCGCTCACAACCGAACTCCAGCCAAGGCTGTCCGACTGCAGTAGTTTTCAAGAGATGTTTTTCAGGGGCTAAAAGTCCTTTTTCCTTAGGGGTGAAACACCTTGGCCAAGATTCTCGTGGTTACATCCGGCAAGGGTGGTGTGGGTAAGACCACCACCAGCGCCGCTATCGGTACCGGCCTCGCTCTGCGCGGCCACAAAACAGTGATCGTCGACTTCGACGTGGGCTTGCGTAACCTCGACCTGATCATGGGTTGCGAGCGCCGCGTGGTGTATGACTTCGTCAACGTGGTAAACGGCGAAGCCAACCTGCAACAGGCACTGATCAAAGACAAGCGCCTGGAAAACCTCTACGTACTGGCGGCCAGCCAGACCCGCGACAAAGACGCGCTGACCGTCGAAGGCGTGGAAAAAGTCCTGATGCAACTCAAGGAAGACTTTGAGTTCGTGGTCTGCGACTCCCCGGCAGGCATCGAGAAAGGTGCCCACCTGGCCATGTACTTCGCTGACGAAGCGATCGTCGTGACCAACCCGGAAGTGTCCTCGGTTCGAGATTCCGACCGCATGCTCGGCCTGCTGGCCAGCAAGTCCCGTCGCGCCGAACGCGGCGAAGACCCGATCAAGGAACACTTGCTGATTACCCGTTATCACCCGGAACGTGTGAGCAAAGGCGAAATGCTCGGCGTAGAAGACGTCAAGGAAATCCTCTCGGTAACCCTGCTCGGCGTGATCCCGGAATCCCAGGCGGTGCTCAAGGCATCCAACCAAGGCGTTCCCGTGATCCTCGACGACCAGAGCGATGCCGGCCAGGCCTACAGCGATACCGTAGATCGCCTGCTGGGCAAGACCGTGGATCATCGATTCCTCGATGTACAGAAGAAGGGATTCTTCGAGCGCCTGTTTGGAGGCAACTAAGCAATGAACCTTTTTGACTTCTTTCGTGCCAACAAAAAGCAAAGCACCGCGTCGGTAGCGAAAGAGCGTCTACAGATCATCGTGGCGCACGAACGCGGCCAACGCAGTACCCCGGACTACCTGCCAGCCTTGCAGAAGGAACTGGTCGAGGTGATTCGCAAGTACGTCAATATCGGGTCCGATGACGTGCACGTCGCACTGGAAAGCCAGGGCAGCTGCTCGATTCTGGAACTCAATATCACCCTGCCAGATCGCTGAGTCGATCCGGCTGGAGCCACGGCGGTTCAGGTTTTCCCGCATTTTGCAGGAGCAAAACTTGCTCGCGATAGCATCACCTCGGTTTATCGGAATACCGAGTTGCCTAAATCGCGAGCAAGCTTTGCTCCTACAGAGAGCGGGAGACCTGAGCCGCCGTTGGCGTTTGTTACGAGGCTGTTTTAATGCCGCTGTCCAATGTCCAAATCATTCATCAGGATGCCGCCGTTCTGGTGGTGAACAA
Organism: Pseudomonas sp. Sample_10; assembly: GCF_004321495.1. NCBI lineage: Bacteria > Pseudomonadati > Pseudomonadota > Gammaproteobacteria > Pseudomonadales > Pseudomonadaceae > Pseudomonas > Pseudomonas sp. Sample_10. Next base: position 20,444 of record NZ_RCOE01000196.1, on the reverse strand, counting down.
ACCCACCTTGCTGCTCTCCGTCCCGGGCCGGGCCGATGACAACAAGGATTGCCTGATTACCCGCCTGCAGGAAAACGGTTACCCGGAAGCCCGCATCGTCCATCGCCTGGACTGGGAAACCTCCGGCATCATCCTGCTGGCTCGCGATCCCGATACGCACCGTGAGCTGTCCCGCCAATTTCACGACCGCGAAACCGAAAAGGCGTACACCGCGCTGTGCTGGGGCCAGCCCGAGCTGGACAGCGGCAGCATCGATTTACCGCTGCGCTATGATCCGCCGACCAAGCCACGCCATGTGGTCGACCATGAGTTCGGTAAAAACGCCCTGACCTTCTGGCGCGTACTGGAACGCTGTGGCGACTGGTGCCGCGTCGAGCTCACGCCGATCACCGGACGCTCGCACCAGTTGCGTGTGCATATGCTGTCGATCGGTCACCCACTGCTGGGCGACGGGCTCTATGCTCACGAACAAGCCCTGGCCGCCTGGCCTCGCCTGTGCCTGCACGCGAGCATGCTCAGCTTCACTCATCCGCAAAGTGGCGAACGCCTGCGCTTTGAGTGCCCGGCACCGTTCTAGTAGCCAATGCCCTCTGTAGGGATTTGCTAGTCAGCAGTCCCCCGCCAATTCTCTGACCAATACGTTAAACTGGCGCCATTGCTGTCTGGAGCTTCTTATGCGCGAAGAGTTGAACCAAGGCCTGATCGACTTTCTCAAGGCCTCCCCTACCCCGTTCCATGCCACTGCCAGCCTTGTTCAGCGACTGGAAGCAGCAGGCTATCAACGCCTGGACGAGCGTGAGCCCTGGTCCACCGAAGCCAATGGTCGCTACTACGTCACGCGTAACGACTCTTCGATCGTTGCGATCAAAATGGGCCGCCATTCGCCGCTGCACGGCGGCATTCGCCTGGTCGGCGCCCACACCGACAGCCCGTGCCTGCGGGTCAAGCCGCAACCGGAACTGCAACGCCAAGGCTTCTGGCAACTGGGCGTCGAAGTGTATGGCGGCGCGCTGCTGGCACCGTGGTTCGATCGTGACCTGTCCCTGGCCGGCCGCGTGACCTTCCGCCGTGACGGTAAGGTCGAGAGCCAGTTGATCGACTTCAAGGCACCGATCGCAATCATTCCGAACCTGGCCATTCACCTCAATCGTGAGGCCAACATGGGCTGGGCGATCAATGCCCAGACCGAATTGCCACCGGTGCTGGCGCAATTCGCCGGTGACGAGCGCGTGGATTTCCGCGCTGTGATCACCGACCAACTCGCCCGCGAGCACGGCTTGAATGCCGATGTGGTGCTCGATTACGAGCTCAGCTTCTACGATACGCAAAGTGCCGCGGTTATCGGCCTTCACGGTGATTTCATCGCTGGCGCCCGCCTGGACAACCTGCTGTCGTGCTACGCCGGCCTGCAAGCGTTGCTGACCGCCGACACCGACGAAACTTGTGTACTGGTCTGCAATGATCACGAAGAAGTCGGTTCCTGTTCTGCTTGCGGCGCCGATGGCCCGATGCTCGAACAAACCCTGCGTCGCCTGTTGCCCGAAGGTGACGAATTCGTACGCACCATTCAGAAATCCCTGCTGGTTTCGGCCGACAATGCCCACGGCGTGCACCCCAACTACGCCGACAAGCACGACGCCAACCACGGCCCGAAACTCAACGCCGGCCCGGTGATCAAGGTCAACAGCAACCAGCGCTACGCCACCAACAGCGAAACCGCCGGGTTCTTCCGCCACCTGTGCATGGCCGAAGAAGTACCGGTGCAGAGCTTCGTGGTGCGCAGCGACATGGGCTGCGGCTCGACCATCGGCCCGATCACCGCCAGTCACCTGGGTGTGCGCACCGTGGACATCGGCCTTCCGACGTTCGCCATGCACTCGATCCGTGAACTGTGCGGCAGCCACGACCTGGCGCATCTGGTCAAAGTGCTGAGTGCTTTCTACGCCTGCCGCGAGCTGCCGTAGATCCCCGTGCAAGAGCTGCCGCAGCCTGCGGCAGCTCCTGCACGGATCGCAGGAAATCCACCTAGACTTCAATTATCCCTTTCGACAAGGCAGTCGCCATGATCTCGCTATCCTCGTTCCACGCCATGCTGATTCCGATTCTTATCGGTATGTTGATGCTGGCAGTCGGCTTCAACTTTCGTGACAAAAATGCCGGCGTACTCGCCATGTGGCTCGGCATGCTGCTGATCCTTGCCACTGTGATCTTCAAGATCCTCGCCAAACTCAACGAATAAATTATCCCCCGACTCGCTTTGAATTTGACGGGCTCGTACACTCGGTCGATCCGCTCACTCTGAGATTGACCGCCTAGTGTCCGCTCGTCTTTTCGCTCTGCCGTGTTTGCTCCTTGTCTGCCTGCTGTCGCTGCTGCCAGTGGCGCCTGCCCAGGCCGTGGGTTTGCCGAGCCTGCTCAACAGCTCCTCGAAAGCCCAGCCAGAAGCGCAGGAGCCCTTGGCTCAATCACTGGACGAAGTGATCAAGTCCCTGGAAAACGATCAGCAACGAAGCAAATTGCTGGCGGACTTGAAGACACTGCGCGATGCCACGAAAAAGGCGCAACCCGTCGCCGAAGAGGGGGTACTGGGCCTCATTGGGGGCACGCTCGCCAGCTTCGAGAAACAATTTTCCGGCGCCGACAGCCCGATTACACGCTGGTCCAACGAATTCGACCAGGCCAAGGACGAACTCACGGCGCGGATACTGCCGGCCAATGAATGGCTGCCAATCATTTTCGCCTTTGCCCTGATTCTGATGCTCTGGAGCCTGCTGGCGGCTGCGTTGATCTGGATCAGCCACCGGGTGCGCATGCGTTTCGGGTTGACCGAAGAACTGCCACAGCACCCCAGGGCCGTGGACATGTTGCGCTTCGCCTTGCGCAAGCTCGGGCCTTGGCTGATTGCCTTGGTCATCACGGTCTACATGAGCTACGCCCTGCCGTCGTCATTGGGCAAAAGCCTGGCGATGGTGCTGGCCTATGCACTGGTGGTCGGCACCTGTTTCTCCGCTATCTGTGTGATCGCTTTCTCCCTGCTCGACGGCCCGCACCGCCACCGTGCCTTGCACATCTTGCGGCATCAGGCGTTTCGACCCCTGTGGCTGATCGGCAGCTTCGCCGCTTTTGGTGAAGCCCTGAGCGATCCGCGATTGATCGAAAGCCTTGGCGTGCACTTGGCGCACACGGCAGCGACGGTGGCCAACGTCTTGGCGGCGCTGTCCACCGGCTTGTTCATCCTGCGATTCCGTCGCCCGATCGCCCACCTGATACGCAACCAGCCACTGTCCCGCCGCCTGACCCGCCGTGCCCTCAGCGATACCATCGAAATCCTCGGCACCTTCTGGTATGTCCCGGCACTGGTGCTGGTGGGCATTTCCCTGTTCGCCACGTTTGTTTCTGCCGGCGACACCAGCACTGCCCTGCGCCAGTCGCTGATCTGCACGGTATTGCTGGTGTTGTGCATGGTGATCAACGGCCTGGTACGTCGCCACTCCCTGAAACCGCAACGCGGGGTCAAACGCCACGCGCTGTATTCCGAACGCTTGAAAAGCTTCTTTTATACCCTTGCCCATTTGCTGGTATGGCTGGCGTTCATCGAACTCGGACTGCGAGTCTGGGGCATGTCGCTGATTGCGTTCACCGAAGGCGAGGGCCATGAAATCAGTGTCAAGCTGTTCAGCCTCATCGGCACGCTGATCTTCGCCTGGCTGGTCTGGATCCTCAGCGACACCGCCGTGCACCATGCCCTCACCCGCTCTCGCAAAGGCCTGGCCAACGCCCGCGCTCAAACGATGATGCCGCTGATCCGCAACGTATTGTTCGTGGCGATCTTCATCATCGCGCTGATCGTCGCGCTGGCGAACATGGGCATGAACGTCACGCCACTGCTGGCCGGTGCCGGCGTTATCGGCCTGGCCATCGGCTTTGGTGCGCAATCACTGGTGGCCGACCTGATCACCGGCTTGTTTATCATCATCGAAGACTCCCTGGCCATCGACGACTACGTGGACGTCGGCGGCCACCTCGGCACGGTCGAAGGCCTGACTATCCGTACGGTGCGCCTGCGGGACATCGACGGCATCGTCCACACCATTCCGTTCAGCGAAATCAAAAGCATCAAGAACTACTCCCGGGAGTTCGGCTATGCCATCTTCCGCGTCGCGATTCCTGCCAACATGGACATCGATAGCGCAATCAAACTCATGCGTGACGTCGGGCAGAAAATGCGCACCGATCCCCTGCAACGACGCAACATCTGGTCGCCACTTGAGTTTCAGGGTGTGGAAAGCTTCGAGTCCGGCAATGCGATCCTGCGCGCCCGGTTCAAGACTGCGCCGATCAAACAATGGGAAGTGTCCCGTGCGTTCAACCTGTCGCTGAAACGACACATGGACGAAGCCGGGATGGATTTGGCTATGCCGCGGATGAGCATTCAAGTGATGACGGCCGGTGGTGGACTGGAGAAGGGGTGATGCTGATCTTAAGTTTCAGTCCCGCCCTGATTAGCCTTCCCATGAATACGCGGCATTAGTATTCAAACGACATCAACGCCAACATGAATCGCATCATGCCGCCAAAACTCCAGATCGCAATCGATCAGCCGCTCATGCTGATCGTAATTGACCCGGGCAATCCGTAAGCCCGGGCTCCCCACCGACACCCGCAAGGCCGCTGCCGCATCCGCGGACAACGCCGTCGGCACAATCTCGAACCGCACCCGCCCGTAATGCAAGTCGTAATGTCGCGCATAAAGTTCGGTAATCGACTGGTTCAAATCAAAGTCCAGGATCCCCGGGAAAAACTGCGGGTTCAGATAATGCTCCACGTACAACACCAGGCGCCCGTCAATGCGTCGCGATCGGCAGATCTGAATCACGCTCGACAGCGCCGGCAACTGCAACCAGGCACAGACCGCCGCCGACGCTGGCTGCAAACGCGCAGAGATCACTTCAGTGGACGGCACCCGCCCCTGCGCGCCGACCATTGCGTGAAAGTGGCTGCGCTGCATCAGGTTATAGGCCAGGCGCGGTGGCGAGACGAACCAGCCCCGGCGTTCTTCGCGATAAATCTGCCCCTGAGCCTCCAGCTGCAACAACGCCTCGCGCACTGTAATGCGCGTCGTACCGAACAACTCACTGAGCTTACGCTCGGCCGGCAGCTTGCTGCCAGGCGTCAGCAACCCATGGTCAAGTTGCTCCTGCAGCACTTGGCCGATGGCTGTCACCGCTTTTGTTGCCTCGTCGCGCATCAACGTTACCTATCTGGACTAGACCAGCACTGTTTCGGGGCAGAACCGCGCTGTAAATCGGCTCTGTCTACGTCCTGTAAGCGTAGGCAGTGCAGATGACTGAGAGATGACAAGTCTGGGGACGGGTCATCTGCAGGGCGCGTTGAAATCCGTGCAATACATCTGCCAAGTGCTTGTACTGCGGGCATTTGCCAATGGTCTACGCTTACTTGGCAGCCGTCAGTACCGGGCAAATAAAACGCCTGTCGGGCGACGAACGACATCAAAGTGTCATCCAGCCCCCCTAAATTGGCTCAGGTATTGCTGACCTAGACCAACACAAACCGCAATCGCAGCGTTGAACACGACCCAAGGAGCTTCGGAATGAAACAGTTTTTCCTGGCATCACTGTTAGGCTCGACCATTGCCATGTGCACCGCCGCCATGGCGGCTGATGATCTGAAAACCCTGGAAGCCGCTGCGAAAGCGGAAGGCGCAGTCAACAGCGTCGGCATGCCCGATGACTGGGCCAACTGGAAAGGCACCTGGGAAGACCTGGCCAAGAAATATGGCTTGAAACACATCGATACCGACATGAGCTCGGCCCAGGAAATTGCCAAGTTCGCCGCGGAAAAAGACAACGCCAGTGCCGACATCGGCGACGTCGGCGCCGCCTTCGGCCCGATTGCGGTCAAGCAAGGTGTGGTGCAACCGTACAAACCGTCCACCTGGGACCAGGTACCCGACTGGGCCAAGGACAAGGACGGCAACTGGGCGTTGGCCTACACCGGCACCATCGCCTTCATCGTCAACAAGAAATTGCTGCACGGTTCCGAAGTACCCACCAAATGGGCAGACCTCAAGTCTGGCAAATACAAAGTGTCCATCGGTGACGTGAGCACCGCGGCTCAGGCAGCCAACGGCGTACTGGCCGCAGCACTGGCCAATGGCGGCGACGAGAAAAACCTGCAGCCTGCGTTGCTGATGTTTGCCGATATCGCCAAGCAGGGTCGCCTGTCGATGGCCAACCCGACCATTGCCACCATGGAAAAAGGCGAGATCGAAGTCGGTGTGGTCTGGGACTTCAATGGCCTGAGCTACAAGGCCAAAATGGCCAACCCGGATGACTATGTCGTGCTGATCCCATCCGATGGCTCGGTGATTTCCGGCTACACCACCATCATCAACAAATACGCGAAAAACCCGAACGCCGCCAAGCTGACCCGTGAGTACATCTTCAGTGACGCCGGGCAGATCAACCTGGCCAAAGGTAATGCCCGTCCGATCCGTGCCGAACACATCACGTTGCCCGAAGACGTGAAAGCCAAGCTGCTGCCAAACGAGCAGTACAAAAAGGTCACGCCGATCAAGGACGCGGATGCCTGGGAGAAAACGTCCAAGGCCTTGCCGCAGAAGTGGAACGAAGAAGTCATCGTCGAAATGAAGTAATGCGTGATCTGTAGGAGCGAGGCTTGCCCGCGAAGCGGCACTGACAGTCAACATCCCTGTTGGCTGAAAGTCCGTCTTCGCGAGCAAGCTTCGCGCCTGCGGGTTTCGCTGATATTCATTGTTTTGCGGAGTCATCGCCCCTATGAATCACAACGTCATCCTTGTGGTGCTCGACGGCCTCAACTACGAAGTCGCCAGCCACGCCATGGGGCACCTGCAAGCCTATGTCGGCGCAGGACGCGCAGCGCTCTACAAGCTGGAGTGCGAATTGCCGGCCCTGTCCCGCCCTCTGTACGAATGCATCCTGACCGGCGTCACGCCGATCGACAGCGGCATCGTCCACAACAATGTCTCGCGCCTGTCGAACCAGCGCAGCATCTATCACTATGCCACTGACGCCGGGCTGAAAACGGCTGCGGCGGCATACCACTGGGTCAGTGAGTTGTACAACCGCTCGCCGTTCGTGGCGGCGCGTGATCGTCACACCGACAACCCCGACCTACCGATCCAGCACGGGCATTTTTACTGGAACGATCATTATCCCGACTCGCATCTGTTCGCCGATGCCGAAAACCTGCGTTTGCGCCATGCGCCGAATTTCCTGCTGGTGCACCCCATGAACATTGACGACGCCGGGCACAAGCACGGCCTCGAAACCGCGCAATACCGAAACAGCGCGCGCTCCGCCGACATCATCATCGCCGACTATCTGCAAGGCTGGCTCGACGCGGGTTATCAAGTGCTGGTGACAGCCGATCACGGCATGAATAACGACCGGTCCCACAACGGCCTGCTGCCCGAGGAACGCGAAGTTCCGCTGTTCGTGCTCGGTGATGCCTTCAGTCTCAATGCCGATGCCGTCCCGAAACAGACGCAAATCTGCGGCACCGTCTGCGAGCTGCTGGGCGTCCCCCACGACAAACCTGTGTGCCGGGAGCTGCTCAAGTGAATGCCATCACTCGCGGCAAATGGCTGGCGGCTTTGTGCCTGGTGCCCTTCGCTCTGTTCTTTATCGTGTTCGAAATCGCCCCGCTGGTGTGGGTGATGATCAACAGCCTCGAATCGGAAGAATTCGGCTGGGGCCTGGCCAACTTCACCAAGATTTTCAATTCGAAGTTCTATTTGCAGGCAATCCGCTACAGCCTCGAGATCAGCTTCTGGTCCAGCGTATTCGGCATCATCATCGCGGTGCTCGGCGCTTATTCACTGCGTCGGGTCGATTCGAAACTGCGCAACTTCGTCAACGCCTTCGCCAACATGACCAGCAACTTCGCCGGCGTGCCCTTGGCTTTCGCGTTCATCATCCTGCTCGGCTTCAACGGCAGCTTCACCATCATGCTCAAGCAGGCCGGGATCATTCAGGACTTCAACCTGTATTCGAAAACCGGGCTGATCATCCTCTACACCTATTTCCAGATCCCGCTCGGCGTGCTGCTGCTCTACCCGGCGTTCGACGCCTTGCGCGAGGACTGGCGCGAATCCGCTGCGCTGCTGGGCGCCAATGGCTGGCAGTTCTGGCGCCACATCGGCCTGCCGGTGCTGACCCCGGCATTGCTGGGCACCTTCGTGATCCTGCTGGCCAACGCCCTCGGCGCCTACGCCACGGTGTATGCCCTGACCACCGGCAACTTCAACGTGCTGCCTATCCGGATCGCGGCAATGGTATCCGGTGACATTTCCCTCGACCCCAACCTCGCCAGCGCCCTGGCCGTGGTGCTCGTGGCGTTGATGACCCTGGTGACCATCGTGCATCAGCTGCTGTTGAAGAGGAGCTACCATGTCTCGCGCTGAATTGGGACCTATCGGGGTCTACCACAGGGTGGTGGTCTACCTGCTGTTCGCGATCCTGCTGCTGCCATTGCTCGGCACATTCATCTACTCGATCTCCAGCAGTTGGTCGGCGACCATTCTGCCCAGCGGCTTCAGTATCAAATGGTACGTGCAATTGTGGAGCGACCCGCGCTTTCTCAGTGCTTTCGGCCAGTCGCTGCTGGTCTGTGTCGGTGCACTGGTCCTGTCGGTGGTACTGATCCTGCCGCTGCTGTTCGTGGTGCATTACCACTTTCCAAAACTCGATGCGCTGATGAACATCCTGATCCTGCTGCCCTTCGCGGTGCCGCCAGTGGTGTCGTCGGTCGGTCTGTTGCAGCTCTACGGCTCGGGGCCGTTCGCCATGGTCGGCACACCGTGGATCCTGATCGGTTGCTACTTCACTGTGGCATTGCCCTTCATGTACCGGGCGATCACCAACAACCTGCAAGCGATCAACCTGCGTGACCTGATGGACGCCGCGCAACTGCTCGGCGCCAGCACCTTTCAGGCGGCATTCCTGGTGGTGCTGCCGAACCTGCGCAAGGGCTTGATGGTGGCATTGCTGCTGTCGTTTTCGTTCCTGTTCGGTGAATTCGTGTTCGCCAACATCCTCGTCGGCACCCGTTACGAAACCCTGCAGGTCTACCTCAACAACATGCGCAACAGCAGCGGACATTTCACCAGTGCGCTGGTGATTTCCTACTTCTTCTTTGTGCTGGTCTTGACCTGGATTGCCAACATCTTGAACAGGGACAAAAGCGAATGAGCTATGTCAGCGTCCAACATCTTCAGAAAAACTACGCAGGCACCACGGTGTTCAGCGACATCAACTGCGAAATCCAGAAAGGCGAATTCGTCACCCTGCTCGGCCCGTCCGGTTGCGGCAAATCGACCCTGCTGCGCTGCATCGCCGGACTGACCTCGGTAGATGGCGGCAAGATCCTGCTTGATGGCATCGACATCGTGCCGCTGAGCCCGCAAAAACGCGGGATCGGCATGGTGTTCCAGAGTTATGCGCTGTTTCCCAACATGACCGTGGAACAGAACGTCGCCTTCGGTTTGCGCATGCAAAAGGTCAACTCGGACGACAGCCAGAAGCGCGTCGCTGAAGTATTGAAGTTGGTAGAACTGCAAGATTTCGCCGCCCGCTATCCCCATCAACTGTCGGGGGGCCAGTGCCAGCGCGTCGCCCTTGCCCGCTCGCTGGTGACCCGCCCTCGCCTGTTGCTGCTGGATGAACCGCTGTCGGCGCTCGATGCGCGAATTCGTAAACACCTGCGCGAACAGATCCGTCAGATCCAGCGCGAACTGGGCTTGACCACGATTTTCGTCACACATGATCAGGAAGAAGCGCTGACCATGTCTGATCGGATTTTCCTGATGAATCAGGGAAAAATCGTACAAAGCGGCGATGCCGAAACCCTCTATACAGCGCCGGTCGATGTGTTCGCCGCCGGGTTCATCGGTAACTACAATCTGCTGGATGCCGAGAGCGCGACGAAGCTGTTGCAGCGGCCGATCAATCATCGAATCGCGATTCGCCCGGAAGCCATCGAACTGAGCCTCAACGGTGAACTCGACGCGCAAATACGCAGCCACAGCCTGCTGGGCAACGTGATCCGCTACCGCATCGAAGCCCGCGGCGTAGAGCTGGTGGTGGATGTACTCAACCGCTCGGCCTCCGATTTGCATCCCGATGGTCAGCGTCTGGCGCTTTCCATCGATCCGACGGCCCTGTGTGAGGTAGCCTGATGACCTTGCTGACGTTGAAGAGAGAACTGCACTGATGGCCCTGGCAATTTTTGATCTGGACGAAACCCTGATCCACGGCGACTGCGCCTCGCTGTGGAGCGAACAAATGGTCCGCCTCGGCTGGGTCGATGGCGAATCCTTCCTGCGTCGCGACAAGGAACTGATGGACGCCTACGGCCGAGGCCACCTGGCGATGGAAGACTACATGGCCTTCAGCCTGGAGCCATTGATCGGTCGTACACCGGCTGAGGTCGAACACCTGGTCGGCCCATGGGTGGAAGACTTCATCGAACCGATCATCTTCAGCGACGCCACCAAGACCATCGCCGCGCACCGCAAGGCCGGCGACCGCATCCTGGTGATCTCGGCCTCCGGCACGCACCTGGTGGCGCCGATTGCCGAGCGCCTGGGCATCGACGAGATTCTCGGGATCGAACTGGAGGTGGCCCACGGTGCTTACACCGGCAACACCGTCGGCACCCTGACCTACCGCGAAGGCAAGATCACCCGGCTGCTGGAGTGGCTGGATGCAGAAGAGGAAAACCTTGAAGGCGCGAGTTTTTATTCCGATTCACGCAATGATTTGCCGTTGTTGCTGAAGGTGGATTTCCCACATGTGGTGAACCCGGACCCGGTGCTGCGTGAACAGGCGGAAAAAGCCGGCTGGCCAATCCATATCTGGAAGTAACCCGCTCGTGTAGGAGCAAGGCTTGCCCGCGATTCAGGCGACTCGGTATGTTTGGCAGACCGTGTCATCGATCATCGCGGGCAAGCCTCGCTCCTACGGGGGTTATCAGGTCAGGCTTTCATCAATCACCAACACCAGCTTCCCAGCCACCGTGTTGCTCGCCAACTCGGCAAACGCCGCTTCGGCATCCTTGATCGGGAAGGCCTTGGCCAGTTGCGGGCTCAACCGGCCTTCAGCAAACAGCGGCCACACGTGCTGGCGCAGATCACTGAACAGATCCGCCTTGAACTGATCATCGCGGCTGCGCAGGGTCGAGCCCAACAGTTGCACACGCTTGGCCAGCACTTGCGCCAGATCAAGCCTGGCCTCACGGCCGCCCATCAACCCGATCAGCACCCAGCGCCCATCCAGAGCCATAAGCTTAAGGTTCAGCGCCGCGTAATTGCCTCCTACCGGGTCGAGGATGACATCGAACGGCCCCAGATCGCTCAAGCTCTCGAGATTGCCGCTACGGACCACACCGCCCTGGGCGCCAAGCTTTTCGCAATAGGCCAGCCGTTCGGCAGAACCGACACTGACCCAGCACGGATTTCCGAACGCCTTGCACAGCTGAATGGCAGCTGAACCGATTCCACTTGCTCCAGCGTGCAGCAGGACTTTTTCCCCTGGCTTGAGTGCAGCGAGTTGAAACAAATTCAACCAGACCGTTGCATACACTTCTGGCAACGCTGCCGCCTCTGAGAGCGACATTTCGTCGGGTACCGGCAGCACGTGCCGTCCGTCGACAACCACTTCCTCGGCCATCCCGCCCCCGGCCAGCAAGGCGCAAACCCGATCGCCGACTTGCCAGGAAGAACCCGGCCCGACCTCGCTGATCACGCCCGAACACTCTAGACCGAGCACCTTGCTGGCCCCAGGTGGTGGCGGATACAGCCCTGCCTTCTGTAATAAGTCGGCACGATTGAGTCCCGCAGCCGACACCCGGATGCGAACTTGTCCTACATCACACGCAGGACTCGGCTCTTCAAGCCACTCCACTTGACCGTCAACGCCTTGCAATGCTTTCACAGTGCCTCCATAGTGAGTCTGGACTGAGCCCGAAGCTGTAGCGCCGGGCTTTTTGCATTATGCGACCGGCCCTTGTGGAACCGGCGACTTCAAAGACGGCCTAATATGCGTTATCAATTGTCCCCGCGTCGAATCAACATGAAGCGTTTGTTCCCCAGCACTGCCCTCGCTCTTTTCATCGGTATCGGCCTGCTGCCGATGTCCGGCAACACTTTCGCAGCCAACAGCTGGGACAAGCTTCAACCTGATCGTGACGAAGTCATCGCCAGTCTGAATGTCGTGGAACTGCTCAAGCGTCATCACTACAGCAAACCACCGCTCGATGATGCGCGCTCGGTGATCATCTACGACAGCTATCTCAAATTGCTCGACCCGTCGCGCAGCTATTTCATGGCCAGCGACATTGCCGAGTTCGACAAGTGGAAGACCCAGTTCGACGACTTCCTCAAAAGCGGCGATCTAAACGCCGGGTTCACCATCTACAAGCGCTACCTGGACCGCGTCAAAGCGCGTCTGGACTTTGCCCTTGCCGAGTTGAACAAGGGTGTCGACAAGATTGACTTCACCACCAAGGAAACCTTGCTGATCGATCGCAAGGACGCGCCTTGGCTCAAGTCCACCGCAGAACTCGACGACCTGTGGCGCAAGCGCGTCAAGGACGAAGTCCTGCGCCAGAAGATCGCCGGCAAGGATTCCAAGCAGATCCAGGAAACCCTGACCAAGCGCTACAAGAACCAGTTGGCGCGTCTGGACCAGACCCGCGCGGAAGACATCTTCCAGGCGTACATCAACACCTTCGCCATGTCCTACGACCCGCACACCAACTATCTGTCGCCGGATAACGCGGAAAACTTCGACATCAACATGAGCCTGTCCCTCGAGGGCATCGGCGCCGTGTTGCAGAGTGACAACGACCAGGTGAAAGTCGTGCGTCTGGTGCCGGCAGGTCCGGCCGACAAGACCAAGCAGGTCGCACCGGCCGACAAGATCATCGGCGTTGCCCAAGGCAACAAGGAAATGGTCGACGTGGTTGGCTGGCGTCTGGATGAAGTGGTCAAGTTGATCCGTGGTCCGAAAGGCACCGTGGTGCGTCTGGAAGTGATTCCGGCCAGCAATGCGCCGAACGACCAGACCAGCAAGATCGTGCCGATCACCCGTGAAGCGGTGAAGCTTGAAGACCAGGCGGTGAAAAAATCGGTCCTCAACCTCAAGCAGGATGGCAAGGACTACAAGCTTGGCGTCATCGAGATCCCGGCTTTCTATCTGGACTTCAAGGCGTTTCGTGCCGGTGATCCGGACTACAAGAGCACCACGCGCGACGTCAAGAAACTGCTGACCGAGTTGCAAAAGGACAAGGTCGACGGCGTGGTCATCGACCTGCGCAACAACGGCGGCGGTTCCTTGCAGGAAGCGACCGAGCTGACCAGCCTGTTCATCGACAAAGGCCCGACCGTACTGGTGCGTAACGCCGATGGCCGCGTCGATGTGCTCGAAGATGAAAATCCGGGTGCGTTCTACAAAGGCCCGATGGCGTTGCTCGTCAACCGTTTGTCCGCCTCGGCGTCGGAGATTTTTGCCGGCGCCATGCAGGACTACCACCGCGCGCTGATCATTGGCGGCCAGACCTTTGGTAAAGGCACCGTGCAGACCATTCAGCCGCTGAACCATGGCGAACTGAAGCTGACCCTGGCCAAGTTCTACCGGGTTTCCGGCCAGAGCACCCAGCATCAAGGCGTACTGCCGGACATCGACTACCCGTCGATCATCGACACCAAGGAAATCGGCGAAAGCGCCCTGCCGGAAGCCATGCCGTGGGACACCATCCGCGCGGCGATCAAGCCTGCGGTCGACCCGTTCAAGCCGTACATCACCCAGCTCAAGTCCGAGCATGATGTGCGTACCGCCAAAGACGCCGAGTTCGTGTTCATCCGCGACAAGCTGGCCCTGGCACAGAAGTTGATGAACGAGAAAACCGTCAGCCTCAACGAAGTCGAGCGTCGAGCCCAACACGCCGACATCGAAGCCAAGCAACTGACCATGGAAAACATCCGTCGCAAGGCCAAGGGCGAAGAGCCGCTCAAAGAGCTGAAGAAAGAAGACGAAGACGCCATCGCGGCCGAGCAAGACAAGACCAAGCCGGAAGACGATGCCTACCTGAGCGAAACCGGGCGCATCCTGCTGGACTACCTCAAGCTCAACACGGCGGTGGCCAAGCACTGAGTGTTTAACAGCAACTGATGGCAATTTAATGCTGACGCTCCGCGGAGCGTCATCAAACAGTCATCAATCTGTCGTGAAATACAGGGCTGGGCGTGCTCTCTTTACCGAGAACACGCCCAGCCCTTTTTTTATCGCCAGAGACCGCCATGACCACAACCGAACAGCTGAGTGCGTTGAGCTCAATTCTGACTCAAGGCGGTTTGCACAGCCTGTTCCAGCCCATCATCAGCCTCTCTGAGCGACGAATTCTCGGCTACGAAGCCCTCAGCCGCGGGCCGTCGAACAGCCCGCTGCACTCCCCCATCGCGTTGTTCGCCGTCGCCCGCCAGGCCGGTCGCTTGAGCGAACTGGAAATCGCCTGCCGGCAGAGTGCCTGCCGACGGTTCAACGAACAGCAATTGCCCGGAAAACTGTTCCTCAACGTTTCACCCGAATCCCTGCTCGAGGCCGCGCATCAACCGGGTCGTACCCTGCAATTGCTGCAGGATTTCGGCATCCCGCCGAGCCAGGTGGTGATCGAACTCACCGAACAGGCGCCCATCGACGATTTCCAGTTGCTGCAAACCGCCCTGCATCACTACCGGGCGATGGGTTTTTCGATTGCCCTGGACGACTTGGGTGCAGGCTATTCAAGTTTGCGACTGTGGTCGGAGTTGCGACCCGATTACGTGAAAATCGACCGACATTTCATCGACGGTATCCATCAGGACGCGCTCAAACGCGAGTTCGTCGGTTCAATCCTGCAAATCGCCAAGGCCTCACGGGCGCAGGTGATCGCTGAAGGTATCGAATTGCCGGAGGAACTGGCGGTACTGACCGAGATGGGCGTCGATCTGGTTCAGGGCTATCTGCTGTGCCGACCGCAGGAGCATCCACCCAAGGATGCCCGGCCCCTGATGCCAAGACAGGACAATGCCACCGTGGCGCTGAACGATGAAGCCAGCGACCTCAGTGCCCTGCTCAACGACCAGCCGGCAGTGGGCCGCGACACACCGACCGCCACGGTCCTGGAGGCCTTCCGTCGCCAGGCCAATCTCAACTCGCTGGCGGTGCTGGACGAACAAGGCCAACCCTGCGGCATCGTCCATCGGCATTCGCTCTCCGACGCGCTGCTCAAGCCGTTCGCCACTGACCTGTTCGCCCGCAAACCGATCAGCCGCTTGATGAACGATGACTTCCTGGCCGTCGAGATGAGCCAGTCGCTGCAACAGGTCAGCCGCCTGATCACCAGCCGCGCTCGGCAACGTATAGAAGAAGACTTCATCATCACCCTCAACGGCAGCTACCTGGGCCTGGGGCGGGTGATCGACGTGCTCAAGCTGATTACCGAGCTGAAAATCCAGCAGGCTCGCTACGCCAATCCGTTGACCCTGTTACCGGGTAACGTGCCGATCCAGCAATGCCTCACACGGCTGTTACAACAGCAACGCGAATCGGTGATCTGCTACGTCGACATCGACAGCTTCAAACCCTTCAACGATATCTATGGCTACGGCCGTGGCGATGAAGTCCTGCTGTGCCTGGCGCAATGCCTTAACGACCGGGTCGATCCGTCACGCGATTTCGTCGGGCATATCGGGGGAGATGACTTTCTACTGGTCCTTGGCCCGGAAGATTGGGGCCGACGGCTGAACCAGCTTCTGGACGACTTCCAGAGCCAGTGCCGCCGCTTCTACCGCGCCGAACACCTCGAAGCCGGCTGCTTCATCGCCCCCAACCGCCAGGGCGTGCGCCAGGAATTCCCGTTGCTTTCACTGTCCATCGGCGTGGTGCACCTACATCCAGAGGCCTGCGGAGAAATCGATGCCAGCCAATTGGCGGAAATGGCCTCCCAAGCCAAACATCACGCGAAGAACGTGCCGGGGTATAGCGTGCATGTGATTGATAGCCTGGCGGTGCCTACACCGGAAAGCGCACTTCTAATGGGACAGAGCTGACTGCTCCGACGCTATCGCGGGCAAGCCTCGCTCCTACAGGGTCCTGTGGCGCCTGCAGTTTTCGCAAACGACACCCCCCTGTAGGAGCGAGGCTTGCCCGCGATGGCGTCGGAGCAGGCAACTTCCAAGCAATTGCTACCGCATCGGTTCATGAAAACCGCTAGAACTTGGAGGGAATTTCCTAGGGCGTCGTCGGGAAAGTTTCGTAACACAGCAAAAAGCCTTCATCACCACAAAGTTTGATCTTCGGCGCATGCTAAAAGCAGGTCTTCTCTCCAAACCTCTTGCGCTAATTCGTACACGTCTTGAAAAAATTGCCGAGGACTTTCCAACCCATACCACTCTTCGCGAGGCCAACTCGACGCTATGCCCTCATCGATTTCGAATGACGTCTGGAAGTCGAAATTACTATCAGACAATTTTTCCGCAAGGAACTCCACCAATACAAACTTATGTCTATATGATAGGCAATCCAAATTTAAACAATAACCACGTATCAAACTCTCTCTATCGGCCTTGTTATCTGGGTCGTAAACTCCAAGCTCTACACCTCTGGTTTCTTCGCGATCATAAACATTAAACCCACCAATGAACCACATGAGATCAGGCTCAAATTTTTCATCAACGAAAGGTTCTCTCAACATTACTTTTTCTCCGAGGGAAAAGCAGTATAGGGTCTTGATGGATCTTTTTTATCAAACTTTACTTCAAACCAATTCAAATTTTCATTTAGGTTAGGATTGTTAGGGTCTTTTTTGTTTGGCCTGTAGCCACGACCTGCCCCAGGAAGCTCCATTCTTACAATGGGATCTTTGTTATGGTCTTGTCCCGTGTGCGGAAGCAATCCGAGTTGTGCCCTAGACATAGCCTTATTCAGCGCGCTCAGATGAACACGCCAACTACTGAACTGCGAACTTAAATTCCCTCTTGCGAGCTTGGGGACTTTCCCGGTATGTGGGTCAGCGCCATTTATAGCGCGTTGTTTAAGCGCTTTCTCAGGTATTTCAGAGCTGTGCTTTTTAATAGTGTGCATATCATATTTCTCTTCATACTCTTCAACCCGCCGCTTAGCATTCGCTTCAGCCAACTCATCAATCCTTTCACGCCGCCGCTCAGCCGTCATCTTCGGCAGCTGCGGCTCACCCTCATCAACTTTAACGCCACCAACACCATCCGGCACCGAACAACCCGGCCTATTCGCCCCCGGGCAATTCCCGCTCAACCCCAACGGATCCACCCACCCCGTCGGATTCGGCGTATACCGATACGGGTTCAACCCGCCGGCCAGCTTCACCGGGTCCGGTGTCAGGTAGCGGCCGGTGTCGGGGTGGTAGTAGCGGTGGCGGTTGTAGTGCAGGCCGCTTTCGGGGTCGAAGTACTGGCCCTGGAAGCGCAGCGGTTGCTCCAGCTGTTCGCCGTGGCTGTGGCTGAGCTGGCTGACTTTGCCGTAGGCGGTGTAGCGGGCCGACCAGACGATCTCGCCGCTGTAGTCGGTGAGTTCCTGCGGGGTGCCGAGGTGGTCGAGTTGGTAGTAGAACGGGCAGGCGTGTTTCGGGCCTTGGCCGTCGAGCATCGCCAGCGGGCGGAAGCTGCCCGGTTCGTAGAGGTAGCTGCGGTAGTGGCTTGGGCTGCTTTCGGCGATCACTTGATCGCCTTGCCAGAAAAATTCCGTGGTCTGGCCGTCGACGGTCTTGCTGATGCGTCGGCCGAAGGCGTCGTAGCGGTAGGACGTTTCGCGGCCGTCGGGGGCGGTGAAGCCGATCAGGCGGTGCTGGCTGTCGTAGCGGTATTCGCGCAGGTCCTGGCCGCGGCGTTCGCCGATCAGGTTGCCGAAGGCGTCGTAGCGGTAATGCCGGTCGGCGTGGCGCAGCAGGCGGTTGCCCTTGAGGTGCCAGGGGCCGGGGCGGTCGTGGATCAGCAGGTTGCCGGCCGGGTCGTGAGTGAAGTGTTCCGGGTCCTGCCCGCGGGCGTGGCGCACGTGGGTCAGGCGGTCGAGCGGGTCGTACTGGTAATCGCGCTGGCCGTGGCGGGTGTCGGCGACCTGTGCGAGGTTGCCGTTGGCGTTGTAGGCGTATTCGCGACGGTACAGCGGACGCTGCTGCTGGCTGACGGCGTGGGCCTGCAAGCGCCCCTGGTCGTCGTAGGCAAAGTCGCTGTGCAGCACACCGTGCTGGCGCTGCTGTTCGCGACCGCCGACAAAGCGGTGGGTGGTCAACCGCGAGCCGTTGAGGTCGATCGCCGTCAGTGCCCCGCCTTGGGCGCGGTGATACGTGAGGCGGCTGTTGTCCGGCAAGCGCAGGTGCTGCAACTGGCCGCCGGCGTCATAGCCATACCGCAGGGTGCCCCAGCCCTGATGCTCGGTGATCAGCCGGTCGTGGGCGTCATACTCGAACTCCAGCGGATGGTCCTGACCGTCGTCGACGCTGACCAGCCGCCCCAATCCGTCGTAGCGGTACTCGACCTTGGTCCCGTCGGGCAGGGTCTTGACCAGCAGGCGCCCGGCGCTGTCACGCTGGTAAGCGGTAATGAGCTGCGAGCCGTCATCGCCGAACTCGGTTTTCTCCAGCAACTGGCCGTTGAGGTCGTAGGCGTAGGCGGTGCGCCGCCCGTCGAAGCCGGTTTCCTGTCGGATCAAGCCCGTGGGCGTGTAGTCCAGCCGATAGGTGTCGCCGACTTCGTTTTCGATCTCGGTGAGCAGCAGCTGGGCGTGCTCGTAGCGGTACTTGAGCGTGCTGCCGTCGGGGTTGATCCGCCGACTGACCAGGTGCAGGTCGTCGGCGTATTCAAAGCGGGTGACCCGCCCCAGTTCATCGGTTTCAGTGGTGATCTGGCCGTAGGCGTTGTAGCTGAAGGCGCGGCTGGCGCCTGTGGGAAACGTGGTCTGCAGCAGTCGGCCGACGGCGTCCCACTGGTAACGCGTAATGGCACCGGATTCATCCTGAACCGTCGTCCGGCGCCCCCGCGCATCGTAGGCATACTGCCGGTGTGCACCGTCGGGCAGGGTTTCGCCGAGCAACTGGCCGAGGCCGTTCCACTCGAACACATGCCGGCTGTGGTCCGGATACCGGATCGTCAGCAGCCGTCCCTGCGCGTCGTACTCGTGGTAGGTGCTCTGGCCGTCGGGGTCGATCAGCCAGGTCAGATCGCCCTGGGCGTTGCGTTGATAGGTCCACTTGGCCTGGCCGCGATAACGGGCATGCAGGAAACCGTTGCGGTACTCGTAGGACGTCGGCTCGCCTTCCGGCGGAATCAGCGCGATCAGCCGCCCGACCTCGTCGTAGCGGTATTCAGTGACCGCACCGAGGGTGTCCTGCTCGGCGATCAAACGACCCTGGGCGTCATAGGCCTTGCGCTGTTCGCCACCGTCGGCCGCAACCCGCCGCACCAGGCGCGCGCGGTCGTCGTGGGCGTAGGTTTCTTCGCTGCCGTCGGCGTGCCGGAGCCGCACGCTGCCGTCGTCGCCCCATGCGTAGCGCGTGTCCATCTGGGCAAACGAGGCCCAGTGGCGGATGCAGCGGGCGGCCTTGCCGGAGTTTTCCCACTCCCAATAGAAACTCGCACCCCCGGCCAGCTGCCGTTGCAGGATGACGTGTTGTTCGTCGTAGTCGTAGCGCTCGCTTTCGCCGGCGGCGTTGCTGGCCTCGATCAAGCGCCCGCGGGCGTCATAGCGGTAGCTGACCAGCGTCTGCTCGGTGCGCCAGACCGGCGGCTGATCGCCCGAACAATCAAAACGCTGGTAGTCGACGGCGATCAAATGGCGACGCTCATAACGCAGCAGCAAGCCACGTCCGGCGCCGTTATCCAGACGCTGGATGCGCTGGGAAATGTCGCGCTGCACGGTCAGACGATTGCCATAGGCATCGCTGATCGCACTCAGGCGCCCGCCGACAAAGTGATAAAAGCGCGCCGCCTCACCGGCCAGGGCGACGATCAGCTCTTCGGGCGCATCACCGAGGTAAATCGCCGCCCGCGACAGGCTGTTGTGGATCGCCGGGCGGGCCGCGCTGGGCAAGGGAAACGGCGTGCGGCGGTTTTCGGCATCAACCCACACCACCGTGTCGCCGTCGATCTCCAGGCGCTGGCCCAGCGAATGGCTCCAGCCAAAGCCCAGGCCGCTGTCGATCTCCACCGCGCTGGTGCGATACAAACGGGTGAATTCGAACGGCAGCAGCCCGTCCAAAGAACCGTCGGTCAGGGTCAGCAGTTCTTCGCCGGTGACCAGCGACACCGGGCAGCCATGGGTGGCGGTGCGGTCGGCGGCGTCGGCGCTGTCGCCGTTGGGGTTTTTCGC
>NZ_RCOE01000018.1:0-22225 GCF_004321495.1 Pseudomonas sp. Sample_10 | reverse complement strand
ACATTCCGGTGCTGGGCGTGGTGGAAAACATGGCCGTGCACATCTGCTCGAACTGTGGGCATGCCGAGCATCTGTTCGGTGAGGGCGGCGGGGTGAAACTGGCCAATCAGTACGGCGTCGAACTGCTGGCTTCGTTGCCGCTGGCGATGGCCATCCGCGAACAGGCCGATGGTGGCAAGCCAACAGTGATCGCCGAGCCGGACAGCCCGATCGCCCTGGTTTATCAGGAGCTGGCCCGCCACGTCGGTGCGCGGATCGTGTTGCAGGAAGCGTTGACGCCAGCGATGCCGAACATCAGCATCAGCGACGATTGATGGCCTGAAACACAATCAACTGTGGGAGCCAGCCTGCTGGCGATAGCGGATTCAGATTCACCAACCATGTTGGCTGAACCACCGCAATCGCCAGCAGGCTGGCTCCCACAGTGTTTTTCATGTCTGGGCTTAGATGCGCAACCCGCCATCCATCTCCAGAATCCGCCCGGTGTAGTAGTCGTTCTCGAAAATGTACGCCGCGGAATGGGCGATTTCTTCCGGCTTGCCCATGCGTTTGAGCGGAATCCCGGCAGTCATCTTCTCCAGCGCTTCAGGCTTCATGCCCAAAGTCATTTCGGTTTCGATGAAGCCCGGTGCAATGCCGGCCACGCGAATGCCGTAGCGCGCCAGTTCCTTGGCCCAGGTCACGGTGGCCGCAGCGACGCCGGCCTTGGCGGCAGAGTAGTTGGTCTGGCCGATGTTGCCAGCGCGGGAAATCGACGAGATATTGATAATCGCGCCATTGTTGTTCAGCTCAACCATTTTCGCCGCAACTTCACGGGTGCACAGGAATACACCGGTCAGGTTGACGTCGATCACTGCCTGCCACTGCGCCAGGCTCATTTTGGTCATTTCACCGTCCTTGACCTTGAGCAGCAGGCCGTCGCGCAGGATGCCGGCGTTGTTGATCAGGCCATGGATCGCACCGAAGTCTTCGGCGACCTGGGCAACCATGTGCGTGACTTGTTCTTCGTTGGCCACATTGCACAAGTAAGCGCGAGCTTCGACGCCTTTGGCTTTGCAGGCGGCGACCGCGTCATCGAGTTTTTCCTGGTTCAGGTCGACCAATGCCAGCTTCGCGCCCTTGCCGGCGAAATACTCGGCCATGGAACGGCCTAAACCCTGGCAACCGCCCGTGATAATGATTACTTTGTCAGTGAGTTGCATTCGCATGCCCCGGTAGCAGGTCTGAGTGGTTTCCTTGCTAGATAGCCTCTCGATCTGCGCCTGACCTGGCTTGGCTGCACATGAGAATTGCCCGATGGCGTGCTGGGACTTTCCAGCGCAGCCCGTCCGTTTTTTTGACGGATTCTATATAAGGAGTCATAAATTGAGCGTTGAAGCGGCTAAGCATGCACGAGAATTGCTTCTCAAGGAATACCGTGGAGTGCTCTCGACGCACTCCAAAGCAATGCCCGGTTTTCCGTTCGGCTCAGTGGTTCCGTATTGCCTGGATGAGCATGGCCGACCGTTGATCCTGATCAGCCGTATCGCGCAGCACACGCACAATCTGCAAAAAGATCCGAAATGTTCATTGTTCGTCGGTGAACGCGGCGCTGAAGATGTACAGGCCGTCGGTCGACTGACTTACCTGGCCGAAGCCCGACAGCTGGAAGACGCCGCGGCCATTGACGCCGCTGCCGAGCGCTATTACCGCTACTTTCCGGAATCGCAGAGCTACCACACCGCCCATGATTTTGATTTCTGGGTACTGACGCCGGTCCGTCATCGCTACATCGGTGGATTCGGTGCGATCCACTGGGTCAATGAGCTGACGCTGGCCAACCCGTTTGCCGGCAAGGCTGAAATCAGCATGGTCGAGCACATGAACGCCGATCACGCCAAAGCGATTGCCCATTACGTGGAACTGGCCGGTTTGCCAAAGACTTCCCCGGCGCAAATGGTCGGCATCGACAGCGAAGGCATGCACCTGCGCATCGGTCAAAGCCTCTACTGGCTACCGTTCCAGGCACCATGTAATACGCCGACACAAGTTCGCGAAGCCTTGGTTTTCCTGGCCCACGCTGAGCATTGGCCGAAAAATGAAGTGGCCGACGCTTGAATTCACGAAACGGCGACGTCATCTAAGGTGAACTGGCAAGGCATTCTTGCGTTGAGGAACCATTTGATGCGCCCTTTTTTGTTGCTCTTTCTGCTGTTCCCGGTGTTGGAGCTGTTCGTATTCGTCAAGGTGGCAGGGGCGATCGGGTTTTTCCCGGCCCTGCTGCTGGTAATACTCGGTTCGATGTTCGGTGTTTTTGTGCTGCGCATTGCCGGCCTGGCCACCGCACTGCGTGCCCGTGAAAGCCTGAACCGCGGTGAGCTACCGGCCCAGACCATGCTCGAAGGTCTGATGCTGGCGCTGGCCGGTGGCCTGTTGATCCTGCCCGGCTTCATCAGCGATGTGATCGGCCTGATCATGCTGTTGCCGATCAGTCGTCGTCTGCTGGCCAATAAAATGCGCCAGCGCGCCGAGGAACAGTCGATTCGCCAACGCGCCTTCGCCGATGACCTGCAGGCCCGTGGCGGCCCCGCACCACGCGAACCGCTGGGCCGTGAGCCCAACGTGATCGAAGGCGAGTTCGAACACCGCGATACCAAGTAATTCAATCTATCGACACGGCACCTTCGGGTGCCGTGATCGTTTGCGGGGCATCGACATGAAAATTTTTCGCTGCCGGCCCTTGTAATCAGCTTGTACGCCCTTATGTAACGGTCACCGCAAGGTTTCTGGCGATCACGCCAGACAGACTTCCGCGGTTCGCTCGACGAACCGCACCCGGCACCGCCGGACTTTGTTAAACCCGCCGGGACTACACCGGCCGATGAAAACCACAATTAGGAGAGATCGACAATGAAGCTTCGTCCTCTGCATGACCGCGTCGTCATCCGTCGCAGCGAAGAAGAAAAGAAAACCGCTGGCGGTATCGTCCTGCCAGGTTCGGCTGCTGAAAAAGCCAACAGCGGCGAGATCCTCGCTGTCGGCACCGGCCGCGTACTGGATAACGGTGAAGTGCGTGCACTGTCCGTGAAAGTGGGCGACAAGGTTGTGTTCGGTCCTTACTCCGGCAGCAACACTGTGAAAGTCGACGGCGAAGACCTGCTGGTAATGAGCGAGAACGAAATCCTCGCTGTTGTCGAAGGCTGATTCCCCGCTCATTTTCCCGCTACTACAAAGTATTTAAGGAATATCGATCATGGCTGCTAAAGAAGTTAAATTCGGCGATTCCGCCCGCAAGAAAATGCTCACCGGTGTCAACGTCCTGGCTGACGCAGTAAAAGCGACCCTGGGCCCGAAAGGCCGTAACGTGATCATCGAGAAGAGCTTCGGCGCTCCGACCATCACCAAGGACGGCGTTTCCGTAGCCAAAGAAATCGAACTGGAAGACCGTTTCGAGAACATGGGCGCGCAGCTGGTCAAAGACGTTGCCTCCCGTGCCAACGATGACGCAGGCGACGGCACCACCACCGCCACCGTTCTGGCTCAGTCGATCGTCAACGAAGGCCTGAAAGCCGTCGCTGCCGGCATGAACCCGATGGATCTGAAGCGCGGTATCGACAAAGCGACCATCGCGATCGTCAAAGAGCTGAAGGCCCTGTCCAAGCCATGCGCTGACACCAAGGCTATCGCTCAGGTAGGCACCATCTCCGCCAACTCCGACAACTCCATCGGCGACATCATTGCCGAAGCCATGGAAAAAGTCGGTAAAGAAGGCGTGATCACCGTTGAAGAAGGCTCGGGCCTGGAAAACGAACTGTCGGTTGTAGAAGGCATGCAGTTCGACCGTGGCTACCTGTCCCCGTACTTCGTCAACAAGCCAGAGACCATGGTCGCTGAGCTGGACGGCCCGCTGATCCTGCTGGTCGACAAAAAGATCTCGAACATCCGCGAAATGCTGCCAGTGCTGGAAGCCGTTGCCAAAGCCGGCCGTCCGCTGCTGATCGTGGCCGAAGACGTTGAAGGCGAAGCCCTGGCGACTCTGGTTGTGAACAACATGCGTGGCATCGTCAAAGTCGCAGCCGTCAAGGCTCCAGGCTTCGGCGACCGTCGCAAGGCCATGCTGCAGGACATCGCCGTTCTGACCGGCGGTACCGTTATCTCCGAAGAGATCGGTCTGAGCCTGGAAAGCACCACCCTGGAACACCTGGGTAACGCCAAGCGCGTGACCCTGTCCAAGGAAAACACCATCATCGTTGACGGTGCTGGCGTACAAGGCGACATCGAAGCGCGCATCAACCAGATCCGTGCCCAGGTTGCCGAAACGTCCTCGGACTACGACCGTGAAAAACTGCAAGAGCGTCTGGCCAAGCTGTCCGGCGGCGTTGCAGTGATCAAGGTTGGCGCTGGTTCCGAAGTTGAAATGAAAGAGAAGAAAGCCCGCGTTGAAGACGCCCTGCACGCTACCCGTGCAGCCGTTGAAGAAGGCGTGGTACCTGGCGGTGGCGTGGCCCTGATCCGTGCTCTGGAAGCACTGACCGAACTGAAAGGCGACAACGCCGATCAGGACGTGGGTATCGCTGTACTGCGTCGCGCTGTTGAAGCGCCGCTGCGCCAGATCGTTGCCAACTCCGGCGACGAGCCGAGCGTAGTGGTCGACAAGGTCAAGAACGGCGAAGGCAGCTTCGGCTACAACGCTGCGACTGGCGAATACGGCGACATGATCGAAATGGGCATCCTGGACCCAACCAAGGTTACCCGTTCGGCCCTGCAAGCTGCAGCTTCGATCGGCGGTCTGATCCTGACCACCGAAGCCGCTGTTGCTGATGCACCGAAGAAAGACGGCGGTGCTGGCGGCGGTATGCCAGACATGGGCGGTATGGGCGGCATGGGCGGCATGATGTAAGCCAGCCGTACCCCTGTACTAAAAACCCCGCCTGCGAAAGCCGGCGGGGTTTTTTGTTGCCCCAGAAAAATGTGTTGCGGTTGACAACCTCTTCGCGGGCAAGCCTCGCTCCTACGGTTATTCATTGGACCTGTAGGAGCGAGGCTTGCCCGCGAAGGCGTCAATTCAGGTGCTGACTAGCTCCGCGTTGACCGGCCCCTCAGCCTTCAACGCCGGTCGATACAGAATCCAGTAATACGACCCCAGGCAAATCAGCCAGCAGAACACTGCCGTCCACACGTTGTGCGAAAAGAAGTGCGCCCCCTGCATCATCCGCCCGATGGAAAACACCGAACCCAGGGCGAAGGCAAAGACGAACGCCGCCCGGGCCAGTCGCGGGCGACTATCACGCAACACGAAAAACAGCGCGAACAGCGTGAACCCGGTGGCCGCATGGCCACCCGGCCAGCAGCGCCCTGGCTTGTCGGTCTGCGGCCGGGGGCTGAGTAGTTCACTGTAGGTTTCATGGCCGCCGAACTGTTCCAGGCTCCACGGGCATTGCACCGCCGTCACTGCTTTCATCGGCGTGACAAACGAGGTCGCCAAGCCCAGAGACAACACCAGACAACCCAGTTCCCGTTTGTACGGTTTGAGTTTGTCCATGAAAAACGAACCAATGAAACCGAGTATGGCCAGTACCGAAAACGCAATGACCACTTGCTTGGCGCGGTCATGCAGTACGGTCTCGAGGAAGTAACTGTGGCGCCCGATGAACGCCCCGGCAACCGGGTCGTAAAACAGGCTGGCCAGGGCCATGTCCAGGGTTGTCAGTTCGAGGAGCACCAGAGTCATCGCCGCAACAGCGGGAATGCCCAGGTATACCCAGAGATTGAGCGGGCGAGAAGCGGGGCGTGCAGAAATCGAAACCATGAAAATTCCCGGGTCAGTGAAATGTTCTTGAGTGCGCAGCCGCGCGGAGTTTGAGCCCGTTTCTGTCGTCAGCCCGTGAATCGATAGTGAAAAAAACGTTGAGCCCCGAATCGGCCGTTTTGTGAGGTCGAGACTGCACGCAGTCCTAGCCGTGAGCCACACTTGGCCTTAAGCTGCGCGGGCCAAGACGGCCGTAACTGTGTACGGAGAAGGTGCCCATGCGAATTTTATTGGTTGAAGACAATCGCGATATCCTCGCCAATCTGGCCGATTACCTGGGGCTCAAAGGCTATACCGTCGATTGTGCACAGGACGGTCTGTCGGGCCTGCACCTGGCCGCCACCGAGCATTACGACTTGATCGTGCTCGACATCATGCTGCCTGGCATCGACGGCTACACCTTGTGCAAGCGCCTGCGCGAAGATGCCCGGCGCGACACCCCAGTCATCATGTTGACCGCACGCGACCAACTCGACGACCGGCTGCAAGGCTTCAAGTCTGGCGCCGACGATTACCTGATCAAACCTTTCGCACTTTCGGAACTGGCGGCACGGATCGAAGCGGTCATGCGGCGTACCCAGGGCGGTGGCCGTCGTACCTTGCAAGTCGGCGACTTGAGCTACGATCTGGACACGCTGGAAGTTACCCGCGAAGGGCGGTTGCTCAAGCTCAACCCGGTGGGCCTCAAGTTGCTCGCGGTATTGATGCAGAAAAGTCCGCATGTGCTGCGCCGGGAAATTCTTGAAGAAGCGTTATGGGGCGATGACTGCCCGGACAGTGACAGCCTGCGCAGCCATGTCCATCAGTTGCGTCAGGTGATCGACAAACCGTTCGCCAAACCGTTGCTGCATACCGTGCACGGTGTCGGTTATCGCCTGGCCGAGGGCCGCGATGGAGTTTAAGCAGAGCCTTGCCCAGCGCATCATCATTGCCTTCGCACTGATGAGTGCGTTGGTCGCGGGTGCCTTCGCAATGGGCATTGTCGCCACCGTGCATCTGGTGGAAGAGAAGTTGATTTCTGCCGGATTGGGTGGCGATTTGCAGCGCCTTCTGCTCATGGACAGTGTTTCGGACTGGAGCCATCGGCCCGAGCCGGATCAGTTGTTCTATTTCAGCGGAGGACCGGGCGATTTCGATTTGCCCAAGGATTTGCGACATCTGGACTCCGGTTTTCACGAGGTGTTTCGCGAACACCTGTCGTACCACGCGATGGTCGAAATCGTCGACGGGCGGCGTTATGTGCTGCTGCAGGACCAAAGCGATTTCGAAGAGCGTGAACGGGTGCTGTTCGCCGTTGTTCTCGTTGGCTTTGTGCTCAGCCTGGCGCTGGCGGTTTTCCTTGGCTGGGTTCTGGCGCGCAAGGTGATGGCGCCTGTTGTCCGGCTGGCCCGACAGGTCCGGCACCGCGATCAGTTGCTCGGTCTGGCACCGCCGCTGGCACCGGACTACGCGGCCGATGAAGTGGGGGAGCTGGCTGTGGCATTCGATGCGACCCTGGGGCGTCTGCGTCAGGCACTGACGCGGGAGCGACTGTTCACCAGCGATGTCAGCCACGAGTTGCGTACGCCGTTGATGGTTCTGGCCAGTTCCTGCGAGTTGTTGCTCGAGAACCCTGGCATCGATCAGCGCGGTCGCGCGCAGGTCGAGCGCATCTCCCGCGCCTGTGAAGAAATGCGTGAACTGGTACAAACCTTCCTGATGCTGGCCCGGGCCCAGCGCGAAGACACGAGCATGTCCCCGCAGCAGACGCTCACTGGCGTCGCCGACGGCTTGATCGGGCAGTGGCGCGCGCCCATTGAGGCCAAAGGCTTGACGCTGATTTTTGAACCGGGTCAGCCACAGAGCATTCGATACAACGCCACGCTGCTGAATGCGGTGATGGGTAACTTGCTGCGTAACGCGCTGCACTACACTGAACAAGGGTTTATCCGATTGACCCTGACGACCAGCGGTTTTGTCGTCGAGGACAGTGGCGTGGGCATTCCCGAAGAGAAGCGTGAAGCGATGTTCGAACCGTTCGTGCGCGGCAGTGAAAAGCGCGGTGAGGGCCTGGGCTTGGGGCTGTCACTGGTGCAGCGGATCTGTGAAAACCAGGGCTGGAGCGTCAGCCTGACCAACATGGAGCCCAATGGCTGTCGTTTTCAGGTGCAGTTGCACCCCACTCCAGCAAGCTGACCGTCGGCGACAAGCAATGGAGAGCGGCCCGTGTTTTGTAAAACCTCGAAACGATTAGGGGTTTTACATGACATTTTTTTCACAAAGGCATGACCTGACGCTGACACGGTGCTACCTAATGTGGGTGCCATCAGAAGTACAGGAGAGCTCGATATGGCCGGCCCGATCAAACTGGATTTTTCCGAAAAATACGACGACCAGCACGCACAACAGTATTTGCAAAAACATCAGGATGGACTGAGTCGTAAATTATCCCATTGGCGGGATGAGCAATTGGCTCGCAAGGCGCTGACTGCGGTCGGTGAGCCTGGTCTGGTCCTCGACCTGCCCTGCGGCGCTGGACGTTTCTGGCCATTGCTGGCGGAGAAACCCAACCGCGTGATCATCGGCGCCGACAATTCGGAGTCGATGTTGAAGATAGCTACTCAAGCGCAACCGGCCGATGTGGTGAAACGGGTACAACCCTTGCACACTTCTGCATTCGACATTGCCTTGCCTGATAACGCCGTCGACAGCATTTTCTGCATGCGATTGCTCCATCACATCGGTGAGGCCGAGCATCGACTGGCAATTTTGCGCGAATTCGAGCGCGTCACCCGTGATAGCGTCATTCTTTCACTGTGGGTAGATGGCAATTTCAAGGCCTGGAAACGCAAGCGCCTGGAACGGACCCGCAATCAGCAAGGTTACCAAAACCGATTTGTGTTACCTGCTGCTACGGTCGAACAGGAATTTGAACAAGCGGGTTTCCGAATTCAGGAACGTCTGGACTTTTTACCGCTCTATGCCATGTGGCGAGTTTACGTATTACGCAAGAGGTAACAGGATGGCAGTGCAGGTAGCAGCAGGATCGGATGATGGCTCCCAGGACCGTTTCGACTATTTCTGGAATCAGCGCGGTGAATGGGTAGAAGAGCCCAATGTTCGCCGCGGTGGAGAAAGTGGTGTGCAGCGCGTCAAGGGCAGTGATGATCAACTGCTCTACTTCAAACGCCAGACCGGGCATATCTATCGCAGCTTGCTGCACCCGTTTGGCCGGCCGACAGTGCTGCGTGAGCGCGATGCACTCATCGGCGTTGGCTCGCTCGGGGTCCTTGTTCCGCAAATTGTATTCTGCGGCGCACAGCGCGACCCCGTGCACAAATGGCGCGCCTTACTGGTAACAAAGTCACTGGATGGTTTCCAGGAAATTGAACATTGGTACGC
Organism: Pseudomonas sp. Sample_10; assembly: GCF_004321495.1. Classification (NCBI taxonomy): domain Bacteria; kingdom Pseudomonadati; phylum Pseudomonadota; class Gammaproteobacteria; order Pseudomonadales; family Pseudomonadaceae; genus Pseudomonas; species Pseudomonas sp. Sample_10. The sequence continues at coordinate 13,056 of NZ_RCOE01000018.1, read as the reverse complement.
CGACGGCGGCCGCGAGCGTCACGGTGAAGCCGTACATGATCGCGTGTTGCAGGCCTTGGCAGAAAACCTGGCCCGCATGCACAAAGGGCGTTGGCAGCATAGCTGCCTCTATATCAAACACGTATTCGTGCGGGTGACCGGCGAAGGCGAGGCGTCCAGGGTCGAGGTGGCTTTGATTGATCTGGAGAAGTGCCGCCAGCGTCTGACTTCACATCAGGCGGCTGCCCACGACATGAAGCAACTGCGCCGCCACTCGTCGTTCAGCTCAACTGACTGGAAGAAACTGGTCTACTTTTATGAGACGGCGTTTGGCAGCGCTATCAAGGGTTTATAGCAATGAAACTCGAAGTTGCGCGAGGTTTGTTTTTGATAGGAGCCTTGGCAGTCGCTTCGCTCGCGGTGGCTGCCTGGGAGCAGCCACGCACTCAAGTTCTCAGCTCAGCGAATGGCGATCATTGCCCTTTGCCACGAGTCGCCAAGACCTCCGTGGCTACACAGCCCGACCATGATTTGTTGCTGTTCATGTTCGGACTTTCTCAAGGATTGAGGCCGCAAAGTTGAAAAGTTTGAAGCCCAAATAAAAGGCCTCGCAAATGCGAGGCCTTTTATTTTCCGGTGTCTCGTCCATGACGCTTATCCAATGGGGGAGCGGTGTCAGGGTTTATCGTCTTTGGCCAGCAACGTATATACGCATGGCAACACGAACAAGGTAAACAGCGTCCCGATCGACATGCCTGTGGCGATCACCGTTCCGATGTCGAAACGGCTCACCGCCCCCGCGCCGGTGGCGATGATCAAGGGCACCATGCCAAATACCATGGCGGCAGTGGTCATCAATACCGGGCGCAGGCGAATGGCCGCTGCTTCCTCCACGGCCTCGCGTGGCGACAGGCCCTTGTCCTTGCGCAATTGGTTGGCGAATTCGACGATCAGGATCCCGTGCTTGCTGATCAACCCGATCAGCGTCACCAATCCGACCTGGGTGTAGATGTTCATGCTCGACCAGCCAAGGAACAACGGGATCAAGGCACCGCAGATCGACAGTGGCACTGTCACCAGAATCACCAGTGGGTCACGGAAGCTTTCGAACTGTGCAGCCAGCACCAGGAAAATGATTGCCAGTGCCAGGGCAAAGGTCACCCATAACGCGCTGCCTTCCTGTACGTATTGCCGCGAGGCACCGGCATAGTCGATGGCAAAGCCCACCGGCGCCTCTTCGCGGGCGATTTGCCGCACAACGTCGATAGCCTCGCCCATGCTGACCAGCGGCACACCGGACAGGATCGCCGAGTTGAGTTGCTGGAACTGGTTCAACTGCCGCGGTCGCGCACGGTCGGTCACGGTGATCAGGGTCGACAGGGCCAGCAGCTCGCCCTGGGTGTTTTTCACGTAATAGTTGTTCAGCCAGTCGGGATTGTCCCGAAACGGTCGCTCGACCTGAGCGATGACTTTGTAGCTGCGCCCCTCGATGGTGAATCGATTGATCTCCGCTTCACCAAGCAAGGTCGCCAGTGTTCCACCCAGATCCTGCATCGACACACCCATCTGGGCAGCCTTGGCACGATCGATGTCCACCACGACTTCCGGCTTGTCGAAGGCCAGGTCGACATCGACGAATGCGAACTTGCCGGACTCCATGGCGCGCTTTTTCACCCGGTCGACCACCTGCAACAGCAGCTCGTAGTCGTTGGCGGTGTTGATGACGAACTGGAAAGGCAGCCCTTCGCCAGTGCCTGGCAGCGAGGGCAGGTTGAAACCGAAAATCTGCAAGCCGGGAATGCTTTCGAGCTTGGCCTGAACCTCGGGCAGAATCTGCATCTGCGTCCGGCTGCGCTCGTTCCACGGTTTGAGCAGAAACCCGCCGATACCCGATTGCACTCCGTTGAATCCATTGATCTGGAAGGAAGAGTAATACTCGGGGAACGCCTTGAAGATCGAAATGAATTCGTCGGTGTAGGTGTTCAGGTAATCGAGGTTGGTCGGTTGCGGGGCGTTGGCGATCATGAAAATGATGCCTTGGTCCTCGTCCGGTGCCAGTTCCGATTTGGTGAACTTGAGCAACACCGGAATCAGGCACAAAACAATGACCGCGAACACCAGCACCACGGGCCGGGTATTGAGCGTTCCGTGGAGCATGCTCTGATAGCGGCGCTTGAGGCTTTCGAAAATCAGGTCGAGGCGATGGGCCAGGCCGCTGGGGTTTTCATCGTGACGCAATAGAAAGGCGCACATCATCGGTGACAGGGTCAGGGCGACGATGCCAGAGATCACTACGGCGCCGGCCAGGGTCAGGGCAAACTCCTTGAACAATGCGCCGGTCAGCCCCGTCAGGAAGCCGATCGGCGCATACACCGCCGCGAGAGTGATGGTCATTGAAACCACCGGCATGGCGATTTCCCGGGCACCCTCTATAGCAGCGTCCCGCGGTGTCTTGCCTTCTTCGATATGGCGGTGGATGTTCTCCACCACGACGATGGCATCGTCCACCACCAGGCCGATGGCCAGCACCATCGCCAACAGCGTCAGCAGGTTGATCGAGTAACCCATCATCTGCATGAAGAACATCACGCCGATCATCGACAGCGGAATGGTGACCACCGGGATCACCACCGAGCGCAGTGCACCGAGAAACAGGAACACCACGACGATCACGATCAGGACCGCTTCGAACAGGGTTTTCACCACTTCATCGATAGAGGCCTGAATGAACAGCGTGGCGTCGTAGGCAATTTCACCCTTGAGGTTCGGCGGCAACTGGGCTTCAAGATCCGGCATGATCTTGCGCACTTCCTTGATCACATCCAGCGGGTTGGCACCGGGCGTGGCCTTGATGCCGATATACACCGAGGGCGTACCGCCAAAGGAACTGATGGTGTCGTAGTTTTCGGCGCCCATCTCGACCCGGGCGACATCGCGCAGCAGTACGCGACTGTCGCCATCGACCTTGAGCGCAATCGCAGAAAAGGCTTCGGCGGATTTCAGCTCGGTGCTGGCGTTGATGCTGGTGACCACGTACTCGCCCTTCACCTCGCCAGCGGCGGACAGGAAGTTGTACTGGCGCACGGCGTTGGTCACGTCGCTGGCCGTCAGACCGAAACCGGCGAGTTTCACCGGGTCAAGCCACAGGCGCATGGCGAACACCTGGTTGCCGAGAATCTCGGCTTCGGCCATGCCGGGCAGGGTTGCCAGTTTCGGCTGGATCACCCGTGACAGGTAGTCGGTGATCTGCGGGTTGCTCAACTCCTTGCTGAAAAAACTGATGTACATCAGCGCCGAGGCATCGGCGGCTTCCTTGCTCAGGACCGGGTCTTCAGCGTCCTGGGGCAATTGGTTCTTCACCTCGTTGGCCTTGGCCAGCAGTTCGGTGAACAGTCGGTCGCTGTTGGCACCGATGCGCGCGTAGATCGAGATCACCGAAAAGTTCTGGCGACTGACCGAGGTCATGTAGTCGATACCCTCGGCGCTGGCCAGGCTTTGCTGCATCGGCTGGGTGATATAGCCCTGGATGGTTTCGGCGTTGGCCCCGGGGTACGCCGTGGTCACCGTGATCAGGGCGTTTTCCATTTGCGGGTATTGGCGTAGCGGCAACTTGCTCCAGGCCTGGAAGCCCAGCAGCACGATCAGCAGGCTGACCACGGTGGCGAGCACCGGGCGGCGGATGAACGGATCAGTAAAAGCCATTGGGGGTTCCTTGATCAGTCAGCGCGAGGCTGACTGTTCTTTTCGGCTAGGGTCTTGTCATCGCTGATGGCGATGCGCGCGCCATTGTCGAGTTTGATCTGGCCAGCCGTGACAATCGTTTCACCGTTCTGCACGCCTTTGGTGATGATCACCATTGCATCGCGCCGTTCGCCGGTTTCGACAAAGCGCCGCTCGGCAATCAGGATCGGTTGCCCCTTGTCGTCCTTCTCCACGCTGCCGTCTTCGGCTTTTTTCTGGGTGGCGACATAGACCGAGTTGCCATAGAGCGTGTAGGTGATCGCGCTTTCCGGTACGACGATGCGTGGCTGCGGGTCGGGCAATATGACCTGCAGGCTGGCGAACATCCCCGGCAGCAGCTTGCCATCGGGGTTGGCCAGGGTGGCCCGGACCTGCACGTTGCGCGTGCTGTTCTCGACTTTGGGGTTGATTGCACTGATGGTGCCGGGGAATTCTTCTGTGGGGAACGCCGCGACAATGAGCTGCACCGGTTGACCGACGGCGATCTTCGGTACCGACTGTTCGGGAACGAAGAAATCGACATACAGACTGCTGAGGTCCTGCAGGGTGGCGATCATGGTGCCTGTGGCCACGTAGTCGCCGACGTCCACCTGACGAATGCCGATGGTGCCGCTGAAGGGGGCGAGGATGCTTTTTTTGCCGAGTGCAGCCCTGAGTTGGTTGACCGTGGCCTTGCTCTTTTTCAGTACCGCCGAGAGGCGGTCGAATTCACCTTTGGAAATGGCCTGGCTGCCTACCAGTTGGCTACCGCGACCGTAATCGACCTGAGCCAGCCCAAGGTCGGCCTGGGCGGTTTCAAGCAGAGCGCTTTCCACGGCGCTGTCGAGCCGCAGGAGCAGTTGGCCGGCCTTGACCTTCTGCCCTGATTCGAACTGCAGGTCCACAACAGTGCCATCGGTCTCCAGGCTCAGGTCCACGCCTTGCAGTGCCTTGAGCGTGCCGATGGTGGGCAGGCGTGCCTGCCATGGCCGTTCGGTTGCCTTGGCCACGGCAACGCTGATCGGTGGTTTTGGCGCGGAGAAACCTTGAATCATCGTGTAGATGGAGAAGGCTTTATATCCGGCCAGGACCAGCACGATCAGCAGAACAACACCCAACATGATCAGCATGCGGCGACGCAGCATATTCCAGTTCCTTGGAGAAAATCAGGTGAGACAGTGGGCACATTACCGCGACTGGGAAGGGTAATCCAACTGCCAGTTTTTACAGGTTGTGAGGTATTGGAGAGGTGATGTCGTGAAAAGATCGTCCGGGAGCGGCCCCAGCTATCGGACGATCTTTTGACGTAATTACGCCATCAGATGCAGATGGTTGTCCCAGAGCCCTGCCGGCAGCTCCAACGGTTTTGCAACCAGCTCTGTCTGGCGGCAATCGTAGTAACGGCAGCGGCCCTGGCCAGAGGTCACGACAAACCCGTCGGCGACCGCGCCAACGCCAGCGCAATCGGCAAGCGGTGCATCCAGGCGCACTTCGCCGCTGTCCAGGTCCCAGATGAAAAAGCGGTTGCCCCGTGGCGCAGTCAAGGCCACCAATCGCAGGTCGCTGTGCACCGCGACACTGGCGGTGTAATGCCCCATGGCCTGTAACTGGTGCTCCGGCACCGGGAACGCCACGAACGGTTGGCCGGGGCGCTTGATTGCCAGCAGCTCCGACGATTCATGAGCCGCGCCCATGAACTGCTGACCGGCAACGATGGTGCCGTCGCTGGCGATGCCCAGGTGGCGCACGCTGTTCATCTGCTGGCCGAGGGTTTCCTTGCTCAACAGCTTGCCGTCGCGTTGCATCAACACCAGGCTTGGTTCCATGGCGTCGAGATTCATCTCGACCCGGCTTTCCGCTTCGGTGCGAATCCCGCCGTTGGCCACCACCAGGGTTTCGCCATCGGGCATCCACGACACTTGATGCGGGCCGATGCCATGGGTGGAGATCTCGCCGCTGTGCACCAGTCGCTCGCCTTCGAACTTATACACACCCAGCAAGCCGCGACCCGGATCAGTGGTGTCGTTTTCGGTGGCATACAGCCAGTCACCGCTGTGGTGAATCACCGCGTGACCGTAGAAGTGCCGATTCGGTTGTGATGTCAGCGTTTGCAGCAAAGTCCCGTCGCGCAGGTCGATCAGGTAGCTCTCGGTGCCCGGGCGACGGGCGACGAACAGCGCAATCGACAACGTCGGGTGGTTGATGATGTCGTGGCAACGCTGGCCGACCTGGGTGGCAAACACCCGGGTGCCGTCCAGCCGATACCCGACGGCGTAGTGCTTGCCGTCGGTATCGTCCCGCGCCGAGAGGAGCAGCGGGCTGGCGTCTTTGTGCTTGAACAGCTTCCAGCCGCCCAGTGTCACCGCACCCAGCAACAAACTTCCTAACGTCAGAGCCTGGCGTCGCAGCATGGCACTTGCCCTCATCAGTCACCGTCGTTGGCGTTGAAGCCCAGTTGGATGCCCAGCGCCTTGGCCAGTTCGCCTTCGTGCAGGCGATGGACGACGTTGAGGCTGTCGTAGATATCGTTGAGTTGCTGGCGACCGGCGTCGTCGTTGAGCATTTCGGTCAGCGAGCGCTGGTTGCTGGCGAACAGTTTCAACGAAGCGGCATAGGCGGCGTCGATCTTGTCGGCCAATGGCTTCTGATCGCTTGGCAACAGGCTGCGCAAGCCCTTGTTGTCGACGCCTTCCCAGACTGTTTTGGCAGCGGCCAGGCTTGCCTCAAGGCCGGCCAGGGAAGATTGGCTGCGCCATGCATCGGCCTGGAACGGTTGCGGGACCCCCTTGGTCTGGCGCCCCATTGGCGTGCCGAGTTTTTTCTTCAGGCTGTCGAGTGCGGTGACCTGCACGCGCAACAGATCGGCAATCGCTTCATGGGAATCGGCGTAACGCTGGTTCGGGAACTTGCTCATTTGCGCGAGCATGCCGTCAGTGTTGTTCCAGCTTTTCAGAATCTCTTCGGCCAATTGTTTCTGACGCTCGCCAATGGCGATCAACAGCGGGCAATACTTGGCTTTCTGCTCGGCGTTGGCCACATCTGGCTTGCTGTCGAACAGAATGTATTCGTAGGCCGACAGGCCTTGCACCACGACGCTGGACTTGGTCAGTGCCGCTGCATCGATTTGCGGCTGTGCCGTGATCAGTTGCTCGACTTGGCGGCCGACCAGGTTTTTCTTGTCCGGCCAGAACTGCACTTGCCATGCACGATTGCCTTCAGCCAGCGGCCCGATCAACAGCGGTTGCAGCTCGGCCCAGGCTTTTTGTGCGTGCAGGAAGTCGGCGCGGGCAGTTTCCAGTGTTTCCTTGCCTTCGCAGTAGGCCAGCGCGCTGACAGCCAGTTGGCGGTCGGCTTCTACCCAGCGGGTGTAGGTCGGCAGGATCACCGATTTGGCGATGGCTGCCGACGTGACCGCTTGCGGGTCCTGAGGCGAACAGGCGCCCAACGCTAGTGCGGCCAGGCTGGTGAACAACAATTTGGGACGAAACATGTCGGGCTCCCGCAGATGGAATGCGTATTAAAGTGAATTCAAAAACGCCAGCAACGCGGCGCGCTGCTCGGCATTGAAAGACAAAACCTGTTGCTGCGCCGCGGTTGCTTCGCCGCCATGCCAGAGCACGGCTTCGAGCAGATTGCGAGCGCGGCCGTCATGCAAATACTGGGTATGGCCGCTGACCGCTTGCGTCAATCCAATGCCCCACAACGGCGGCGTGCGCCAGTCGCGGCCACTGGCCTGGAATTCGCTGCGGTTGTCGGCCAGGCCGTCGCCCATGTCATGCAGCAGCAGATCGCTGTAAGGGCGAATCACTTGATTGGCCAGTTCAGGTTCGGCGGCGTTGGCGGCGGTGGTGTATTTCGGCGTATGGCAGGACTGGCATCCCGCCTGATAGAACAAATTCTTGCCGGCCAGCACTTCAGCAGCGTTGACATCACGGCGGGCCGGAACGGCGAGGTTGCGAGTGTAGAACAGCACCAAGCGCAGGATGTTGTCGCTGACTTCCGGCTCGCCATCTACGCCGTTGCCATTCGGCGCCTGTTTGCAGGCGGTTTGCCCGTCGGTGCAGTCATCAAAGGGTCTGAGGCTGGTCGTGAGACCCATGTCACCGGAAAACGCGTGAACATTCTGCTGATTGAGATTCGGTTGCCCGGCTTTCCAGCCAAATCGCCCGAGTACGGTTTTCTGTTGCGCGTCATCCCAGACCCGGTTCGGGCGTCCGGCGATACCGTCCTTGGCTTTGGCCTGAGCCGCGGCATTGGCCAGGATTGCTTCCTCGGGGATGGCTTCGAGCAGGCCCAGGCCAATCATCGGCGGCGCGACCCGTGCCGAGAAACGTGTGTCTGGGTGCATCGGGCCGTAATTCAACTGGGTGATGTTGAGGCTCGGCTTGCGTAATTCGACTTCAGTGCCGTCCTTGAATTGCACCTTAACCGGTGTGTAGTCGACCCGCACCTTGCCCTCGGGGGCGACACCGGGCACGGCCATGTCCTGGAACTGCCCGCCGTAGACGGGTTCCGGCACGACACCCAGTTGCTCGATGACTTTGGCATAAGCCGGGGTGTCGGGAATCGACAGGCGCACCAGCATCGATACGGCATTCGAAGCGTCAGGTTCGGGCGGGTGACCGCGACCGTCCTTGATGTGGCAGCCCTGGCAGGCATTGGTGTTGAACAGAGGACCCAGACCATCACGGGCTGTCGTGGTCGACGGCGCAATCACCCAAGGGTTGCGGAAGAAGCTGTTGCCGACGCTGAAATCCACACGCCGTGAAGGTGGCAGGTTGGCCGAGGGCAGGGAAAATGCGTTTTGATCAGTCTTGCGTACGGTGGCACTACCGCCGGAGCGGGCTTCACCGGGTTCGGCCTCGGTAAACCGCGGGGCGTCATCGCAGGCACTCAGGCCCAGGGCCAGAAACAGTGCGGACAAGCGAAGAGGCAGCGAGGGCATCAGACATCCTGCAAGACGAGCAAAACAAGGGCGCAAAGTCTAACAGGGGATAAGAGTTTGAATAAGAGGAATTATCGTTTGGTTGATGTAGCGCACTGATCGTTCCCACGCTCTGCGTGGGAATGCCTCTACGGACGCTCCGCGTTCGGCTCTGGATGGGACGCGGAGCGTCCCGGGCTGCTTTCCCACGCAGAGCGTGGGAATGATCGGCACTCAAAAAACAGGTATGAAAAAGGCGACCCGAAGGTCGCCTTTTTATTCAGCCAGCGTTGATCAGAATTCGTGATCAGCGTTGTCCGGGTTCAGGTCGCTGATACCCAGTTTGCCGGCAGCCGCTTCGATCGAACCGGTCTGCTTGACCAGCGAAGCGATGGCGTCGCGAACGATCTGGTTGCCCGCGGCGTTGCCGGCAGCGATCAACTGGTCGTAGTGCTCACCCTTGTTGGCGTGGTCAACGATGACCTGCATCTTGGCTTCGGTGGCGGCCAGGTCGGCTTTCAACGCGGTGTCGGCAGCCGGGTCGGCCTTGGCCACCAGCGACGACAGGCTGGCGCCGGTCATTTTGGTGCCATCGACGCGGGTGTATTCGCCCAGGTACACGTTCCGAATGCCCTTGGCATCGTAGAACTGCGAATTGTGGGTGTTGTCGCTGAAGCAGTCGTGTTCGTCTTCCGGAGAGTTGGCTTCCAGGGACACCTTCATGCGCTCGCCCGCCAGTTCGCCGAGGGACAGGCTGCCCATGCCGAACAGCATTTTGCGCAGGCCGGTTTCAGCCGGTTCGGCTTCCAGGGTGGCGCGGTAGTTGTCGGCCACGTTCGGCTTCCAGTTGCCGACCATTTCTTCGAGGTCGCTGACCAGCAGCTGGGTCACTGCCTTCAGGTACGCGCGGCGGCGCTCGTTGTGACCGCCGGTTGCGCCTTTGCCTTCCAGATAGTCGGAAGCCGGACGGTTGCCGGCACCAGGGCCGGTGCCGTTCAGGTCCTGGCCCCAGAGCAGGAATTCGATGGCGTGGTAGCCGGTGGCGACGTTGGCCTCGGAACCGCCCAGCTCGTTCAGGCTGGCCAGTTTTTCCGGGGTGATGTCTTTGACGTCGATCTTGTCTTCGCCGACTTGAACCTGGGTGTTGGCGATGATGTTGGCAGTGGCGCCCGGGTTACCTAGGGCGTGCTCGTAGGATTTGTCGACGTAGTCGATCAGGCCTTCGTCCAGTGGCCAGGCATTCACCTGACCTTCCCAGTCGTCGATGATGGTGTTGCCGAAACGGAACACTTCGCTCTGCAGGTAAGGAACGCGAGCTGCGATCCAGGCAGCCTTGGCGGCTTTCAGGGTGTCGGCGTTCGGCTTGGCGAGGAACGCGTCGATGGCGGTTTGCAGGGTTTTCGCGGTGGATTCGGCATCGCTGTAAACGGCGAAAACGATGTCGGCATAGTGCGCGACAACGGCTTTGGCGGCCGCTTCGTCGACTTTACCGGCAGCGGCAGGCGCAGCGGCTGGAGCAGCCGGGGTAGCAGCAGTGCTGGCAGCCGGCGCAGGTGCGACAGCTTTTTCTTTGTCCTTGCCTTCACCGCAACCGGCGAGGGAAATTGCGATGGCCAACAGACTGGCGGTAGCCAGAGGCATACGAATCATGGCGAACATCCTGCTTCGAGAGGGAGGTGATAAGGCGCTGTGAGAGCGCAAAACTGCGACATAATGCAAATCTTTCGCATTATGTGTAAAGGGTTGTGCTTGGAAATATTTCTTATTCACATGACTGAATGCCGGCCGCCAGCGAGAGCAAGCTCCCTCGCCACAGGTTCAGAGGATCGCGGCGTTACTGCGCTGGGCCTGCTTCAGGTACGCACCCAATTCCCGTGCCGGCAGGGGTTTGCTGTAGTGATAGCCCTGACCTTCGTGACAACCTTCGGAAATGATGTAGGCCTCCTGCTCGGCCGTTTCCACGCCCTCGGCGATGACTTGCATGCCCAGGCTCTTGCCCAGCTGGATGATCGCGCGAACGATCGTCGCGTCATCGTCGTCATCGAGCAGGTCCTGGACGAAACTCTTGTCGATCTTGATCTTGTCCAACGGCAGGCTTTTCAGATAGCTCAGTGACGAGTAGCCCGTGCCGAAGTCGTCAATCGCAATCAGTGCCCCGGAGCGCCGCAGGCTGAGCAGGTGCTGAGCGGCGGTGCTGATGTCTTCCATCAGGCCGGTTTCGGTGACTTCCAGTTCCAGGCTGCGCGGCGGCAGGCGGTACATCTGCAGCAGATTGTTCACCACCCTTGGCAGCTCGGCGTGGTGCAACTGCACGGTGGACAGGTTCACGGCCATGCGCAGGTCGCTGAAGCCCTGATCGTGCCAGTCGCGAAGCTGCTTGCACGCCTGGTCCAGAACCCATTCGCCGATGGCGATGATGGTGCCGTTCTGCTCGGCCAGCGGGATGAACAGGTCCGGCGGCACCAGTCCATGTTCCGGGTGCTGCCAGCGAATCAGCGCTTCGACGCCCACCACGCGATGATCCCGATAGCTGATTTGCGGCTGATAGACCAGGTAGAACTGTTCGCGGGCCAAGGCATCGCGCAGGTCTTTTTCCAGCTCGCGACGGCGGCGCATCTCGGTGTCGACGCTGGCGATATAAAACTGGTAACGATTGCGCGAGCGGGTCTTGGCCAGGGTCATGGTCTGCTCGGCTTTTTGCAGCAGCTTCTCGGTGCTGTCGCCGTCTTCGGGGAATAGCGTGATGCCGATGGTGGCGCGCAGGCGAATTTCCTGATGATCGAGGGCAAACGCCGCTTCCAGGTCATCGAGAATGCTTTGGGCCAGCTCGGCGGCTTCGTAGGGTTGTTCGATATCGGCCTGCACCAGGGCGAACTGGTCGCCCCCGAGACGGGCGAGGGCGCCGAGGCGTCCACTGTGCGCGCGCAGGCGATCGGCCAGGGCCAGCAGTAACTGGTCGCCGGTCTGGTAGCTGAACTGTTCGTTGATACCCTTGAAGTCATCCAGCCCGACACACAGCACCGCGACCCGGCGTTGAAGCTTGCCAGCGTCGACGAGGATCTTGTCCAGTTGCGTTTGCAGCTGCTGACGGTTCGGCAGGCCGGTGAGGAAGTCATACTGGGCCATGCGCAGCAGGCTGTTTTCCGCTTCGTGGCGCAGATGGGTGTTGCGCTCGATGGACTCCAGCAACTGGTTGGCGGTGTTGATCCAGATGCCTAGCTCGTTTTTTTCATGGCCCTTGAGCTGCGGAATCTTGTGTTCGCTGGGGCGATCGGGATTGATTTCGGTCAAATGCTCGATGATCCGCGACAAAGGCTTGGTCAGCAGCCAGTGATAAACCAGGTACAGCACCAGCCCCATCGCCAGGGCACGCAGTACACCGGAAATGAAAATGATCACCGAACTGACGATAAAACCCTGGCCATAGGTGGCCGTGTCGAGGGTTATGCTCAGGTCGCCGTAATACTCACTGTAAGGACCACGACCGACCAACTGAGTGGTGAAGGTGCGTTCCTTGCCGAGGATCACGTCGGTCAGCCAGCGGCTGTTGGAATGCTGCAATTCGCGTGATTTTTGCGCGAGCATGGCTTCGTTGGGATGACCGATGGAAGCCTGGCGAACGGCATCGTCCTGAAACAGGCCTTCGATCACCTGCATGCCCATTTCCCGGTCCAGGCTATAGACGGCCTGGGTCGAAGGGTCGCGGAACATGTCGAGAATGCGTTGGGCATCCCCGGCAACGGCCTGGCGGGTCTTATAGGCATCGAAAACAATCTGCGCGCAGCTCAAGACCACACCGACGATCAATGCCGACAGGAGCACGACCCGGAGCAACTTCACCGACAAGCTGTTCTTGAGTTCCAGCTTCAAAGGGTTATTCCTTGTTCCGTGCGGGTAGCATCAAGTTGCCATGAGTATTGGCAATCTCGTGATGGCAGTCAAAGGGACAATCATCCGTGAGGGATTTTGCCTGCAGCTTGGCCGATTTGCTGTGCCTGGTTTATTGATCCGATGGGTACTGTGTCGGTAGTCGGGTCCTTCAACTTGAGGGGAAGTGGGGATTTTTTCCTTTCATTGATGTTAGACCGGTGTGGCTTTGGGGCAAGCGGGTGATAGCGGGTTTCATCGTGGGAAAACTCCGATCCCTGTAGGAGCGAGCCTGCATACGCCACGCAACCTGTGGGAGCTGGCTTGCCAGCGATGGCGCCCTGCCAGCCAACCAATCTCCAGCAGATGTACACCATAAAAAAACCCGGCTAAAAAGCCGGGTTCTTTTGTCTGGCATCGAGCTTAAGCGGTGAAGGTTTTGCCTTCGAACTGCTCAGCCACGAATTTCCAGTTGACCAGGTTCCAGAACGCTTCAACGTACTTCGGACGCAGGTTGCGGTAGTCGATGTAGTAAGCGTGTTCCCAGACGTCGCAGGTCAGCAGCG